>NZ_LWGA01000678.1:0-3351 GCF_001635235.1 Oleiphilus sp. HI0117
GCTTATTGTCTAAGGTATTGAGTGCCTCGTCATAACGGCCTTGTTCCCATGCGGACAAGCTGGCTTCCAACTCTGCACTTTGTTCGACCTTCGCCGAAAAGTACTGCCAACCAAGCAAGTAACTTGAACGCTAATATGCTTGACCCTCTGATTGAACTATTGAATATCGGTGGCCCAGTCGTCTGGATTCTTCTTGCCCTTTCGGTAATATCCCTGTCTATCGTTTTGTTGAAATGTTGGCAGTACTTTTCGGCGAAGGTCGAACAAAGTGCAGAGTTGGAAGCCAGCTTGTCCGCATGGGAACAAGGCCGTTATGACGAGGCACTCAATACCTTAGACAATAAGCAAGCCATTCCAAAGCTAGTTCGTCATGCCATGGATGGTCACCTAGCCAACGAAGATCAAAACATTCTTGAGCGAGAGCTGACACGCCAAGCCAATCAAATCATCATGGACTTGCGCGGATTGCTGAAGCCATTGGAAGTCATTGCCACCTTAAGCCCATTACTAGGTTTGATGGGAACCGTGCTTGGTATGATTGAGGCCTTTCAGCAAATGCAGTCAGCCGGATCCAATGTCGACCCCGCTGTACTCTCAGGCGGTATCTGGCAAGCCTTGCTCACCACAGCCGCTGGCTTAGCCGTCGCTATCCCCGTTGCGGCAGCTTATGCCTGGTTTGACCGTCGAGCCGAGCGTGTTGCCCATCACATCAATGACTCGGTAAGTCGTGTCTTCACTAAGTTCTCTGCGAACAACACCCCTACCAACGACAGCCCTACCAAGATGGTGAACGAGACTCTTCATGTTGCTTAAGGTTCAAACAAAACCTAAGAACCTCGTCAGCCTAACGCCACTCATTGATGTGGTGTTTATCCTGCTGCTGTTCTTTATGCTCACCTCTAGCTTCAGTCAATTTCGGCAAATTGAACTTGGGCAGTTATCTCAGGGCGCGCACTCAAGTGCAGAACAAAACCGCCTGTTGATTCTCGATAGGAATTTGCTCGAATTAAATGGCACCCAATACTCACTTAGCGATGCAGCTCTCAGCGAGGGCTTAAAGGATATTGCGATGCAGCAGAGCTCTCTTATTGTTGCGGCACTCAGCCAAGTTGATATCCAAAGTTTGGTGTCTGTTCTTGATTTTTGCCGTGCTCAGGGCGTGAGCAATCTCAACCTTGCCGAGTCGGTATCGCGATGAAGCTTATTCATATCGAAGCGTCCAAAAACAATAGCCTTAACCTGGACGGCAATATGGTCCCTGCGATCAATATCGTCTTCTTGTTATTGATCTTCTTTATGGTGGCCGGTCAGATTAAATCGCCAAGCAAGAGCCTGGAATTGCCCAATTCACAAAATGATCAGAAAGTGGACGCGAAGACGCTGGTACTGGAAATTCATGCAAATGGAGAATACTTACTGGAAGGTGAGCAAGTTAATGACGAACTTAGCAAAGTGTTTTCTGATCAGACGATCACAGAACTGAGTATACGCATTCACCGCCAGCTTCCCGCTTCTGCATTAGACCCGGTGCTAAAGCTGGCACGAACTTACGGCATGGAAAGCCTGAGCATTCAGACGATTCAGCCATGAAGATAAAAAGTGCTCACATAACAACAGCAAGTCTCTTTGCGATCGCGCTCCACTTTTCCCTGGCACTAGCTTATAGCATCTATAGCTCGCCCTCTGCTATTGCCATGAGCGGAGCTCAACAAGCAGGTGAAGACGGTTTAATAGCAGGCTTGGGTCTGGCAGGAAGCTTTGTGGATACCAGTGCCGCGGCCTCAAGTGAAGAAGCACCCAACGAGCAAGTTCAAGAAGAGCTTGTCGATATCAAAGAAGCCCAAACACCAGACGAAGTCGCAGAAATCGAACCAGCGCTTGAAGCAATAGAAGAAACAATAGAAGAACCCACACCCGTCGAAACAATTGATCTGGAGAAGAAACAAGCAGATCTGCCAGCCGAGCTTGCTGCTCCTGAGCAGGTGGCTAAAAAGCTAGAAACGACTCAACCAGAAACTAAGCAAGCAGAAACAAAGCAGGCTGAAGACAGCAAAACTCAGGAAGACATATTTGATAGTAAACAAAACAGTCGAGCAACTATCAAAGCAACGGGAACAGGGAAAAGCACTACGACAGGAGGTAAACCAGCTATTCAGCAAACTTATCTTTCTCGTATTCTCGCCCATGCTGCGCGCCATAAACGCTACCCTCGAAGTGCCCGCCGAGCAGGCGTGACCGGCACTGTTCACGTTAATTTTTATCTAAAAACAAATGGTCGTCTAAAACGACCAAGGATTACAAAAAGTTCGGGAGACCCTCGCCTGGATCAGGAAGCTCTAGACATGCTGCTACGAGCTACCCCCTTTCCAGCGATACCAGAAGAATTGAGCAAGGACGGTCTCGACCTTACCTTGCCGATTGAATTTTCACTTAACTCATCCAACACGCTTTTTTAAGGAAGTATCATGTCTCACAACATTAATAATCCGGCCCGAGACTCGGAAACAAACCACACTGCACAAAACCCGAAAACTTTTTCTACGACTCGTTCTTCTGGAACATTAGCCCTGGCGATATCCGGTGCTCTAATGACGGGTATGGCAAGCGCTGAAGAGCCCACTCCAGAAAGCATCAAGCTTGATAAGCTTAAAATTGAAGAGTCTGTCACACCCGACACAAACCCTTATGCGACACCAGGTTCCCCTTACCTAGCGGAACGCCTTTCTGACCCTCGCCGAACAAGAACACTGGCTGAAACTCCGGCAACAATAAATGTTGTGACGACTACACAGGTCGCCGAGTCTGGCCGTAGTGACTTGCGCACTATTTTGGATGGTCAGCCTGGCATTACCCTGGGAACAGGCGAAAACGGAAATGCCTTTGGTGACCGCTATGTTATTCGTGGTCATGAAGCGCGCAGTGATGTCTTCGTCGACGGCTTACGCGACCCGGGCATGACCATTCGTGAAAGTTTCGCTGTTGAGCAAGTTGAAATCAGTAAAGGCCCTAGCGCGAGCTTTGCAGGGCGCGGCACAACAGGTGGAGCGGTGAACTCGGCAACCAAACGTGCAAGCACCGAGTATGACTTTGCGAAAGGCTCTATCGGTATCGGCACCGATTGGCACCACCGCGTCACGGCTGATATCAACCAGGTCATTGATTATGACACTGCCCTACGTGTTAACCTGCTTAAGTCAGGTGAAAATGTTCCCGACCGTGACCCGGCTGACCGAAATCGCGCCGGTGCAGCAATCTCACTATCTCACCAGGTAACAGATCAGCTAGAAATCGTTGCGGATGTCTATCATTTCCGAGGCGAAGATAGCCCGGACTTAGGTACCTACATAGATG
>NZ_LWGA01000679.1:0-6145 GCF_001635235.1 Oleiphilus sp. HI0117
CCCTTAGCTGAAAGAGTTGGTGAGATGATTGCGTCACGCAGTAAGCGAAGTGACTACTTTCGATTATCCCAAAAAAATATATATATTTTCCCGTCGCGTGCGGGTTTTGCTTATCTGTTACTTTTGTTGTTGATGCTGATAACGGCAATTAATTATCAGAATAGCCTTATTTACCTATTTACATTCTTCTTAGGTGCGATTTTCTTTTTCTCTATCTGGATGTGTTTTTTGAATATGTCCGGGCTTGAAATTAGTAGTGCTAAAGAAGAGGGTGTATTTGAGGGGGAGCGCGGCTACTTTTACGTGAAATACAGAAAAGAGCAGGGAGTGGCATTTGGTCTTAAAGTGGGCTTTGATGCAGGACAAATGAGTGCCGTCCCTCCGGTAACGAATAATCTTAATGAATATCCGGTTCAAGGTGGACTTAAAAACCGGGGATACCATACCTTAAAAAGATTGCGTTTGGAGTCGTGCTTTCCCTTTGGGCTGGTTCGAGCCTGGACATGGCTGAAACTGGATGCCTCGCTACTCGTTTACCCAAAACCTGTAGAAGGGAGTCCTACAAAAGCAGAGAATAGCGCTGAAAAAGGTTTGAGGAGCGATCAAAGGTCCGATGACTATAATTCGCTTCGTGCTTATCAAGCGGGCGATTCTATGCAGCGTATTAACTGGAAAAAATATGCAAGCTCTGAATTGCTAGTGGTTAAAGATAATGACTTAACTGCTTCAGATGCAAGCCGTGTACGTTGGCAAGATTATGAACCCTACGGAAAAGAGCAACGCTTACAGTTTATGTGTGAGAAAATAACTCGGCTGTACAAGGCTAAGCAAGCTTTTGGTCTTGAGTTACCGGTGATAGTGATTGAACCTGATTCAAGTGAGGCGCACTATTATGCCTGCCTTAAACAGCTAGCCTTATATTAATTTGCACGTGATCATATTAGTGGCTTGATAATGCAGAAAGACTTAAGAGAAGGTGATGACAAAGCAGTGATCAGCGGACAGAGCAACGTATTTGCGGTCCGTGCGCAGCCGGTTGGCGCCTTGCTATTAGTTATCATCTTACAGCTGATATCACACAGTGATCATCTTCCCATATGGCTAATCGTTTTTACGTTATTCATCTGTGTCTATCGTTTTATAGCTTATAAGCGAAATAGCCCGCCGGTAAGCACATTTGTCAAAACATGCTTAACGCTTGCTTCTTGCGCGGTGTTTGTCGCGCACTATAAAACCAACTTTTCTGTTGAAATGGCTGGCGCCTTTTTGTTTCTGACAGCTGTGTTGAAGTTTCTAGAGATCAAGGCTGACAAAGAGTTGTTTACAAGTATTTTTACGATGCTGTATTTAAGTTGTGTCTCGTTTCTATTTAGTCAGGGTGTATTTCATACGCTGTTGCAGTTGCTACTGATAGCTGTTTGCTTTTACGTGTTGCTATCCCAGAATATAGGCGTTGAATTTTCTTTAGGGAAGCGTGGTATTGCGACTTTGGGTAAAATGCTTTTCAAGCTCATGGCCGTGTCTATACCGCTTGTCATAGTGCTGTTTTTATTCTTTCCACGTATAGCTCCGCTGTGGCATATGCCTTTCAAAACTCAGCAAGGAAAGACAGGTATTAGCAATGTTATGTCTCCTGGCGATATTGCCTCACTTACCAAGTCTTCCGAAGTGGCTTTTAGAGCAGATTTCAGTGGTGTTGTCCCCGCCAAGTCAAACCTTTATTGGCGAGGTTTAGTACTCGACGAGTTTGACGGCAGAGAGTGGCGGCAAAGTATTGAGTATTATCCGGTCAGTCGCTATAAAATTGACCCAGGCCAACTTTATTCTCATGACGGCGCTACTTACCAGGTGATGCTAGAACCGCATCAAAATCGTTGGGCTTTTGCTCTCGATGATGGGCAGCCCTTAAGTAGTAACTTACTGAAAGGTGAGATGGGCCTTTTTAGCCTAAAAAACGATGCCATTCAGGCGACGCGATACAAGTTGAGTTATCAAGAGAGTCTTGGGATAGCGGTTGGCTCATTACCCTTTTTATCCGAGCTTAAGGGGGTGGATCGAATCAGAACGCCCGTTGTACAAGATTTGCAGCGACCAGGTGCATCTAGCAACCCTCGAACACAGCAATATATCGCGCAGATGAAGGCGCGATACCCTGAACCTGAAGCACTCTTTCGAGCCCTAATGGAAAACTTCGCCAAGCAGAATTTTTATTACACCCTTAAACCTGAGACGACTGGTGAGCACTTCGTCGATGAGTTTATGTTTGATACAAAAACGGGGTTCTGCGCGCATTATGCAGGGAGCCTCGCTTACATGTTACGGCTTGCAAATATTCCTGCTCGCGTAGTGATCGGGTATCAAGGTGGAGAGTTGCGCGATAATGGAAAATATATGGTTGTCCATCAATACGATGCGCATGCTTGGGTTGAAGTGTACATAGTTGGTAAAGGTTGGTTTAGGGCTGACCCTACCTCGATGGTTGCACCAGAAAGAATATTGGATGGTGGGGCTGATGCCTTTCGCGAGAAAGAAGGCTTTCTTGAAGACTCACCACTTTCATCAGTTGGGCAGCAATTAGCGCTTGTTAAGTGGGTGGGGCAATATGTTGATAAAATGAGTTATGGCTGGCAAAAGTGGGTAGTGAATTACAATCAGGGAGAGCACAAAAAGTTTGTCAGTTCGGTATTAGGGGAGTACAGCCTTTTAAGTGTCGCCAGTTTATTTGCGTATGTGCTTGTCGCTATTTTTATTTTATTTACCATCTATTTGTGGGGCCAAAAGTATGCCTTCAAATATACCTGGGCAGAGAAAAAATATATGATGTGCTGCTACGTATTAGCTCGAACTGGCTATAGCAGAACGCTGGGTGAAACGCCCAGGCAATATTTATTACGTATTCATTCTATCGCACCGCAATACCTCTATCGTATTTTAGAGCGAGTGACGAGTGACTTAGAGCGAAAGCAATATCAGTCTTGATGTCATCAAGGTAAAATTGGTCTTTGGTGTTGGCTAAAACGGTTAAAGGAATCAGGTAATGTCATTTTTTCCTTGGCAGGCGGCTCAGTGGGAGCGTGTGCTCAAGCAGGTAAGAGAAAATAAAGTTCCACACGCATTCTTGTTAAATGGTGTTGAGGGAATCGGTAAGCTACAGTTTGCGGAGAGTCTAGCAGCGTATCTTTTGTGTGAAAGTACGTCTGAGGGAAAGCTTGAGCAAGCTTGCGGCACTTGTAAACAGTGTCGTCTTGTCGAATCTGAAACTCACCCCGACTATAAGCATATTGGTCCCGAAGAAGGGAGCTCTATTCTTAAAGTCGATGCGATTAGAAATATGGTTGAGTTTTTCGCGCAATCGAGCATGCAGGGGGGGCGAAAGCTCGCAGTGTTATCTCCTGCAGAATCACTTAATCATAATGCGGCGAATGCGCTATTGAAAACCCTTGAAGAACCGAGTGGCGATTCCGTTATTATCTTAGTATCACATAGCTCGGGGCAGTTACTTCCAACGATTCGTTCTCGTTGTCAGGTGATTGACTTTTCGTTACCTGAAACGTCTGCAGCGAAGCAGTGGCTAGAAGCGGCGCTGAACAAAGACGAGCTTAGCTTGTCTGGAGCTGAGTTAGACTCGGTTTTAGCGCTGGCGGCCCAAGCCCCGCTAAGAGCTTTGGAGTACGTTAAAACGGGCGCGCTTGAAGAAAATCAACGTATGCTAGAAGAAATGGCTAGCTTTCTTCGTAAAGATGTTTTGGCCCTTGTTTTGGCTGAAAGGTGGAGCGATGATTTGTCGATTCTACGTGTAGAGTGGATGATTCAATGGTTGGAGCTCGTTTTAAAGGTCAAGTTGGCCAGCTTTTCCACTGAAGGACTTGCGGCGGCAAAAATGATCGACCATTTGGCTAAGGTTTCGACCGAGGCTCAGTTACTTGATTTATACAAAAGTGCCTTGGATCAACTGCGTTTGTTGCTCGGTACAAGCAATCCTAACAAGCAGCTGGTGTTTGAGTTTTTATTGAACCAATGGGCTGGCTTAATGGCTAAAAGAACGGTTTAATAAAGATCTCAAAAGTGTGAAGCAATTTTCAATTGCTTGCCTATACTGAAGATATATCACCTTAATACTACTCGAAACTGTTCGGGTTACAGTGGGTGCAACGACCAATTAGTGCTTTGTATTCAAGTGTTTGTACGGGCGCGTTATTGTTAAGAGAATTGTATGTCAGCAGGATTTGGGGCGCGTAGTGGTATCCTTACCCTAACAATCAAGGATAAAGCTGTTTTATATGCCGCCTATATGCCGTTCATTAAAAACGGCGGACTATTTATACCTACCGCAAAAAACTATCATCTTGGCGATGAGGTGTTTTTGCTGTTAAATCTAATGGAAGAACCTGAAAAAATCCCGGTAGCTGGGAAGGTTATCTGGGTGACTCCTAAGGGTGCTCAGGGTAATCGAGCAGCGGGCATCGGTGTTCAGTTTAACGAAGAAGATGCTACTGCCAAAAACAAGATTGAAACCTACCTGGCAGGCTCTTTAAGCTCAGATCGTCCTACACATAGTATGTAATAATAGGGGGGTGCCCCAATTTCTTGATACGATTCTTCAAGTGAGTCGCATAGATACGCATTTTTAGTTAGTATGTGCGGCTTTATCGTTGTAACAAGAGCGCGCTTGATTTTCATGTTTATTGACTCCCACTGCCACCTTGATCGTCTGAAATTAGCTCCATATGAAGGCGACTTGTCGCTTGCAATTTCAGCTGCCAAAGAAAACCTTGTAGACAAATTGCTTTGTGTCGCAATTGACCTGGAGCATATTGAAGAAGTGCTTCAGATTGCAGCTAAATTTCCCGATGTCTATGCTTCGGTTGGCGTGCACCCAGGTAGTACCGATTGTGAAGAGCCCACTATTGAACGCCTATTATCGCTTGCTGAGCGTGAAAAAGTCATTGCGATTGGAGAGTCGGGGCTGGATTACTATTATGGCCTGGAGCATAAAGATCTTCAGCTGGAAAGATTCAAGCGTCATTTAATTGCCAGTAAAGAATGTCGAAAACCAATTATTGTTCATACTAGAGATGCGAAGGAAGATACGCTAAACCTCATTGGCCAATACTCAGCCCCTGATGTCGCGGGAGTGCTGCATTGTTTTACTGAAGATTGGGATATGGCCTCCAGAGCGATGGATCATAACTTTTATATCTCATTCTCAGGTATTGTTACGTTTAAGAATGCTGTAGAGCTAAAGGATGTTGCTAAGCGAGTCCCATTAGAGCGCATGCTGATAGAGACGGACTCTCCTTATCTCGCGCCGGTTCCGTATCGTGGCAAGCCAAATGAGCCTAAGTATGTACCTGAGGTTGCCAAATATATTGCACAGTTAAAGGGCTGCAGCGTAGAAGAGGTTGCTGAGGTCACAAGTGAGAACTTTAAGAAACTGTTTAGACTCTAGCGAATTATCATAAAGGTTGAATGGAATGGAGTTAGGCCCTTTTAGTATTCAAACCGATAAATTGCGTTTGTCGGGTTATAAAAATAGTGTACGTCATGGTGTGCCGGTTATCGCACTGCATGGATGGCTCGACAATGCGGCTTCGTTTCTACCCCTATGCAACTACCTAAATCTAGATCGTCCCTTCTATGCAGTCGAAATGGCTGGGCATGGTTGGAGCGAGCATAGGCCAAGTTCGTCGTCTTATCATTTAGTCGATAATGTGGTGGATATTGCCGTGTTTATAGATTCTGTGCTCGAACAGATTGATGATGCGGGCGAGAAAGTTACCTTGATTGGTCATTCGTTAGGTGGGATTGTGTGTTCGTTTTTAGCTGCATCAATGCCAGAAAAGGTTGATAAACTAATTCTATTAGATAGTTTAGGGCCTCTAACAGACGAAATAGAAAATGTATTGCCACAGCTTAAAAAAGCGGTAGCAAAGGCTGCTCAGACGCGAGAGAGTAAAAAGACCATTTACCCAACTAAAGAAATGGCTATTCGCGTTCGAATGATGGGGATTGGAAAAGTATCAAAAGAAGCAGCGCAGCTGTTAATTGAGCGAGGTACAGAGGAGGTAGAAGGTGGTTATATTTGGCGCTCAGACCCGAAATTACTAGCCCCTTCTATGGTACGGTTTTCTGAAAAACAAGTTGA
>NZ_LWGA01000680.1:0-3806 GCF_001635235.1 Oleiphilus sp. HI0117
TATGTATGAAGCGAAAAAGACTCCCCACAAAAAAATATGCTTCCATAATGATGTGCTTCAGGAGTCCATTGATCACCGCCTACGTGTTGAAGGGGAAATCAATGATGCGCTGGAGCACTTTGCCTTCCACGCCCATTATCAACCTCAAGTAGATTTGAATGGAAAACTAATTGCCGCAGAAGCTTTAATTCGCTGGCATCACCCTGAAAGAGGCCTAATCTACCCGAATGATTTTATCCCCGTTGCCGAACGCATGGGCGCTATGGATAAAATGCAGGAAGCAATGCTAACCGAAGCTTGCGAAACACTTTGTCAGTTGAAGCGCTTAGACTTACTCAAAGATAACTTTCGCATATCGGTAAATATCTGCCCTTCCCAGCTTAAGTCCAACACACTACCAATGAACTTGATTCGCACACTGGAGCACTACGAGCTTTCCCCGGGATATTTTATGTTGGAAATAACGGAAGGGATGTTAATAGAGGACCTGGAACAAACCGTTTCTATCCTTGATGAGTTGAGGCAAAAAGGCTTCAAGATATCTATTGACGACTTTGGCACGGGCTACTCTTCACTGTCCTATCTAAACAGCCTGCCTGTGAACGAAATCAAAATTGATAAAAGCTTTATCAGCACCTTGTCTGATGAACCGTCGACACACGGAGTGATAGATACCGTTATCGCACTATCGAAACACTTCCACTTTGAAGTTATTGCCGAAGGAATTGAACAACCAACACAGCTTGAAGTACTGCGTAAGAAGGATGTAAAAGGAGTTCAAGGCTACCTTTTTGCAAAACCGATGAATCAGTCAGACTTCATCAATTGGGTTAAGGCAGCCTAGTTTATAAAAGCCTCTATAGAGATTAAATTTCAGCGGCCAAACGGGAACCTTGGTCAATGGCTCGTTTTGCATCCAGCTCAGCTGCGAGGTCTGCACCACCGATAACATGAACCTTCATCCCTTTACCCTCAGCACCCGCTTCCAACAAAGCATCTGCCAACTTACGATTTGAGTCCTGTCCTGCACACAAAATCACGTTATCTACCTCTAAAGTGCGGGACTTACCGTTCACTGTGATGTGCAAGCCTTCGTCATCAATCTGATCATACTGACAACCAGGAATCATGGTGACATGCTTTTGCTTAAGCACAGCTCGATGAACCCAACCAGAAGTCTTGCCTAGATTCTTACCTAGAGCACTCTCTTTTCTTTGTAGCAGGAACACCTCACGCTCTGGGGCAGAGACCTGAGGATCAATTAGGCCTGCACGATTGTTCAGCTGCGTATCAACCCCCCACTCTTTATACCACTGCTGCTTTTCGGCCTCTGGCGTTTCTCCGTGCTTATGAACTAGGAACTCACCAACATCAAAACCAATACCGCCTGCACCAATTATGGCTACTTTCTCACCAACAGGCTTTTTATCACGCAAAACATCCAGATAACTCATAACCTTTTGATGTTCAACACCAGGAATTGGAGGCGTTCGAGGAGAAATACCCGTGGCGACAATCACCTCATCAAACCCCTCTTTGATGAGGTCTTCGGCTTCAACCCAAGTATTCAAACGAAGGTCAACGCCATACTTTTCAATCATCTTACCGAAGTAGCGCATGGTCTCATTAAAGTCATCTTTGCCCGGCACTTGCTTGGCAATGTTAAACTGCCCGCCAATCTTGTCGCTTGCATCAAACAAACTCACCTGATGACCCCGCTCAGCCAATACCGTTGAAGCAGACATGCCTGCTGGCCCCGCACCGATAACCGCAACTCGCTTCTTGTCCTGAGTCGGCAAATATTTCAACTCAGTTTCATGACAAGCTCGAGGATTCACCAAGCACGACGCCCTTTTCATCTGAAAAGTGTGATCCAAACATGCCTGATTACATGCAATACAAGTATTGATTTCATCGCCTTTGCCCGCCTCGGCTTTCGATACGAAGAAAGGGTCAGCCAGTAAAGGGCGTGCCATAGAGACTAAATCTGCCTCACCCTTTTCGATAATATCTTCTGCAATCTCAGGCGTATTAATTCTGTTACTAGCACACACAGGAATTGAAACTGTCTTACGAAGCTTTTCTGTCGCAAAACTAAATGCAGCACGCGGCACAGAGGTAACAATTGTCGGGATACGCGCTTCGTGCCAACCAATACCAGTGTTAATAATGGTAGCACCAGCTGCTTCAATCTCTTTAGCCAAGACCTCAATTTCATCCCAACTCTGACCGCCGTCAACTAAGTCCATCAACGACATTCGGTAAACGATAATAAATTTCTCGCCAACCGCCTCACGTACACGACGTACTGTTTCGATAGCAAAGCGCATGCGGTTTTCTGCAGAGCCGCCCCATTTATCAGTTCGTGTATTGACTCGTTCAGCCAAGAATTGGTTAATCAAATAACCTTCTGATGCCATGATCTCAATACCATCATAATTAGCAAACTGTGCCATCTTGGCCGCATTAGCATAGTCATTGATGGTTGACTCAATTTGCTTCGAGCTTAGCTTACTCGGTTTAAAAGGCGTGATCGGGGATTTTTTATTTGTTGCTGAAACACTGTAAGGCGTATAGCCATAACGACCAGCGTGCAAAAGCTGCATACATATCTTGCCGCCTTCGTTATGTACTGCAGAGGTAACGCGACGATGCAATAAAGCCGTTAGTTTATTATCCATTCTAGAGCCCAAAGGCAAAAGCTCACCACGGCGGTTTGGAGAGAAACCGCCCGTAATCATCAGGCCCACCCCACCCCGAGCTCTTTCAGCAAAGAAAGCCGCCAGCTTATCGATATGATAAAAACGGTCTTCCAAGCCCGTGTGCATAGAACCCATAATGACGCGGTTCTTTAGAGTCGTAAAACCAAGATCGAGAGGGGCTAGCAAGTTAGGATAATGGGGATTCATAAGGAGCCTCGGCAGAAAAATTTTGTGCAAGTCTAAAGCGTTTTAGGCCAATTTGAAACTCCCTTCTTAAGGAGTTTCGCGGGCATGGAGTAATACTTGATACGGTAGAAAGTGATCAGATTAAGATATCTTGGTTAGGGTATTTTCATCGGTATGTTCGAAGCCACTCTCACCATAGATATCAACCACAGTTGTTTGCTGATAATGCAAGCGATCCCCCTCCACTTCCAATGTTTGACTGAAGGACTTGGTATTTGCTTTTTCCCTCATAAACGCCGCTTCAGTAATGCCCCAGGTATCGCTGCCATTTTCTGCTTCAACAAAAATAATCATCTTATTATTGATGTATTCAACTGTACCGCCAGCGAGCAGAGAGACACGACGAGGAATCGTAAAGCCATTACAAATGGTTTGGCTCTCAGCATCCCAAGTCCAGTAGCCTAGCTGATGATGAATTAGCTTGTCATCGCGCTTGCGACGAACTATTTGTTCGTACTGAACAATGCCCAAGTCTTGCTCTTCAGCATTACTCACATCACCCACGAGTTTGAATTCCAAGGTTTCATAGAAGGCGTTTTCTTCAACACCGTCGGGCTCCGGTGCAATGTCCATCCCTGTTTCACCTTGCCACTTTCCCAGCAACAGCGCTAAGGGCCCTACAAGCTTGGCATCTAAAACTTTGTTATCAATTGCTTTGAATTCTGACATAGCTACCTCGAATCTATTTTTCTATTAATAGGATAATGCTTTTTTCATTGTCGTTTTTAAAGCGCTTTAGAGAAATTTTAGTGCTGCCAAGCTAAATAAAGACTCTGAAATTGATTTAGATCTAAGCCATCTCTACTTCTCAGGGTTCTGAGCGCTTTATGCTTAAATATCAGTAAGACTAATAATTTA
>NZ_LWGA01000681.1:0-6272 GCF_001635235.1 Oleiphilus sp. HI0117
TAAAACCGTTCATTAGGCACTGGCAGCGTTCGAACTGTTTTATTGTTGATACCAGTTTATAGATCTAGCTCTATTTAGATCGTTTCAATATTGTCTAGCAATGTCAGCGCTCTCTCGTGAATGAGCTGCTTTTCTTGATCAGATTTTTTAGCCCACTGCTTGGCGATAAAAGATAACCTTTGATTGTCGGCCAAGCGTTCTTCATGCCTTCCAAAAAAATCCCAGTAAAGAGCATTGAATGGACAGGCGTCGGGCGTTACCTTCTCTTTAACCTTATAATGACAACTCTTACAGTAGTCACTCATCTTGTTGATATAGTTGCCGCTCGCAGCATAGGGTTTTGTGGCGATCCACCCCCCATCAGCAAACAAGGCCATCCCTCGAGTATTGGGTAGCTCAACCCACTGTAAGGCATCGATATAAATCCCTAAATACCAATCATCTACCTCATCGGGATGAAGACCAGCCAGCAAAGAGAAGTTACCTGTTATCATTAAGCGCTGAATATGGTGGGCATAAGCATACTCTAAAGACTGTTTGATACTCTCCTTCATACACGCCATCTTGGTTTCACCAGTCCAAAACCAACTTGGCAAAGGTCTACTCGCATTCAATCGATTCTGTTCCGTATAATCCGGCATATTGGCCCAGTACATTCCTCTAACATATTCTCGCCAGCCAAGAATCTGACGAACAAAGCCTTCGATCTGCGAAATCGAAATACTAGATTGCTGTTGATAGTATGTTTCAATGGCGACATCGATCACCTCATCAGGGCTAATAATATTGGCATTCAAAGCAAAACTCAGCCGTGAGTGATATAGGCTCCAGGAGTGAGGAGAATTGCAGGTCATCGCGTCTTGAAAGTAGCCGAATTTCGGGAGGCATACTTGGCAAAAGTATTGAAGTTGAGCCATCGCTTGTCGATGGTTAATCGGCCAAACTAGCTTAATGTTCGCATTACCGAAACTGACAATCTCATGATCGTTCAACCGTTTTAGAATGACACTTACGTCATTTTCAAACACCAGTGGCTGGGGAATATCAGCTAAGTCTTTCTTTTTGAGCGCATGACGATTGTCCTCATCGTGATTCCACTTTCCACCTAAAGGGCTGCCTCCTTCCATCAAGACACTGAAGCGTTTACGCATTTTACGATAGAAACCTTCCATTCGATGATGTCTGCCACCTTCGAACCATAGAGGTAGTTCGTTGTGCTCAAGAAAAAAATGCTCGGTTTCATAGAGTCGGGAGGTGATCTCCAAGTCTCGAGTAAATTCACGTAGTTGAACATGCAGTCGATATTCATCAGGTTGCTGATATTCAAATACCTGACAAGCGCAGCGTTCAATGACAGATGAAAGCAATGCTGGCAAATCTTTATATCCCGAGCTTTCGTCCAAATTGAAGTACTTTACCCTATGTCCTGCCTGTCTTAGATTCTCCGCAAAATCCTCCATCGCGGCAAAGAAAGCACAAACTTTTTGAACATGATGCTTTACGTAGTTAGTTTCCTGCGTCAGTTCAGCCAAAATGTACAAGGTGTCAGGATCAGATTCCTTGAACCAAGAGTGACGGCTATTTAATTGATCCCCCAAAACAAGCCTTAGACGCTTGGTTTTCAAACTCATGATTTCTCTCTCGTTGGCCATTGCTAGAAAACAGTGCGTGCAATATTTTTCAACTTTTCGTAAAAACTCTCCAGATCCCTGTTTTGAGCGCACTCAATTTTCATCTTGTTGTGAAAAAAGAGAGTTAGCTTAACTTTGTGGTCACTGAGCATAATCGTGTAACCGTCATAACTCAGTTCGAGGCTAATTTGCTGATAAATAAGCTTGCCTCCCTCCATGCTTCCTTTTTGCCGAATGCATTCAGCTGCCAGCATGACTACCTTTGGTTCAATATGCTGTTCCAAGTTCCCAACTCCTAAAATTAGAATGTGCCCCAAGACCACACCGAGCATTTAAAAGCTTATACGCATCAACGCGTCAATGGATCACCCCATGCACTGATCCAAAATGAAACCTGCTTCGTAAGTGCCTGAAACACCCTCAGCGCACTACGGAATCCATATGCTCATTAAACAACGAAGAGTTCTATACTGGTTTACTCGAGACCTGCGAATTCATGACAACCAGGCGCTGCACGCCATAAAAAGCGCCGATCGCCTACTGTGCATCTATGTCGTAGACCCTAGATGGTTTCAGCAGAAGCTATGGCAGCAACCTTCCATCAGCAAACATCGCTGGCAGTTCACCTTGGAATGCATTCAGGATTTAAAACAAAACCTCGCACGATATGACCAAGAGCTGATTGTTTTATATGGTGATACAACTGAGCTGATATCCAACCTTATCAATAATTACGGCTTTAGTGACCTCGTATTGACTCAGTCTTCCGGTTCTTATGAGCGGCACATCCTTAAAGCGATTCGCAGGAAATGCTCCGAGGCTGCGGTAATAGAATATGAACAATACACGATCTTCAATGAGTTAGAACTACCGTTTAAGGTCTCTCAGTTACCCCAAACATACTCACGCTTCAGGAAATCAATTGAAAATCAAGGTGTCCCTGACCCCCTTCCTGCCCCCAAATTCCTGCCAATCATGCCTAAGATAGATATGTTGGAAGCAGAGAAGATTCCTGATTGGCTTCCTGTGAATACGACTTCGCTCCGCTTTACCGGTGGTGAACGCGAAGCGTTTGGCCATCTGTTCGAGTATTTCTCCAGTGATGCGCCCCGTCGCTACAAGACAGTAAGGAATGAATTATCCGGCTGGACCAACAGCAGCAAAATATCACCCTGGTTAAGTAGCGGCTGTCTATCTCCACGCCAGGTCATCAAGAAATTGCTTGAATACGAACAGGAAAACGGGTCTAACGATTCATCTCGTTGGCTATATGTCGAGCTATTGTGGAGAGAATATTTCCAATGGTGGCACTTTCTAAAAGGAGACCAACTATTTAGTTTCCAAGGATCCAAAAAGTCACCCCCGCTTACTAGTTTCTACCCTGAACGCTTCAGTAAATGGTGTGAAGGCGAAACGCCTTTCAAGATTGTCAATGCCTGCATGAAGGAACTAAAAAACACGGGGTATCTATCAAACAGAGGCCGACAAATCGCAGCCAGTTGTTTGGTTAATGAATTGAGCGTGGACTGGCGCTATGGAGCAGCTTGGTTTGAGTACTGTCTCATTGACTTTGACTTGGCAGTAAATTGGGGCAATTGGCAATACATTGCAGGCGTGGGGGTTGACCCAAGAGGAGGGCGCCACTTCGATCTTGAAAAGCAGTCGAGACTCTATGACCCTGACGGTTTGTATCAAAAACGCTGGGGAGCTGAAACGGATCCAAATTTAGACTCTCGCGATGCTGCCGACTGGCCAATCATACACGAGTAATAGAGATACCGAACAAAGACGAGCAAAAAACCGAGTGATCCATTAATTGATTCCTAGCGTAAAGGATCGATGAGAAAGGCAAATTTCAAGTCTACTATCAAGCAAATATTCTTTTGGAAAATATGGGGAAATACAATGTTACTGAATCATGCTTTTGGAATGTTCACTCACCCTGATGAAGAATGGGAATCGATCCGCAAAGAACATAGTAATCCGGGAAGAATTTATGTTGCATACATTGCCGTTCTAGCAATGATTAGCCCAATATGCGCCTATATATCGACGACACAGTTTGGTTGGCAAGTTGGCGATGGGCAAATCACTAAACTGACGACCCAGAGCGCTTTGCAACTCAACATAATCACCTACATCGCAATGCTTATTGGTGTATTTGGGCTTGGCTGGGCAATCGATTGGATGTCTAAAACCTATGGAGGCAAACATGATGAATATGCAGCAAACGGTATCGCCTTGGCAGCCTATTCTTGTACGCCACTTTTTTTGGCTGGTATCGCCCTTTTAAACCCTGAACCTATTTTCAACATGGCTGTATATCTTATAGCGGCAGTATATGCAGGATTCTTGATCTACGACGGTTTACCGATTGTCATGGGTATTAGCAAAGAACGCGCATTGTTGTTTAGCGGCGCTATCTTGACTGTCGCTCTCGTTTACCTTGTAGCAACAAGAGTCGGTACAGTCGTCATCTGGAGCATAGGCTTCGCCCCTCAGTTCGTATCAGGTTAAGTAAAGCGAGATAGACGGGTTCATCAATGTTGAACCCGGTCTGTCGATGGCGTTCTTAATGTCAATATGTTTTCAGCGGATGACAAGCTTGGTTGGATACCGATTGTACTAGTCACCGTGCTCAACTGTGTTCAATATTAGCTGCGATCACTACGCGCTTCTTACTAGGGTGTTCATATCTTTTGCCATGATTGATAACTCGTGCGCTAATTCTGAAAGCCCCTGACTTGCATCCATCAAAGTTTGCCCCGCGTCGGCGTTTGTTCGACTAATATCTTCAACATTCTTACTCTCCAGAACAATCTCTTCAATCTGCGTACGTTGCTTGCTCATTGAATCTGAGACGGTAGAAATATTCCCCGCCGCCTGTTTTACCGAAATGACGACTTTATCTAGCGCGGAGCCCGACATATTGACTGCTTCAGCACCCGCTTTGACATCAGAACTCGCTTTGTCTAACAAAGTTCTAATCTTCTGAGCTGATTCGTTGCTTTTTTTGGACAGTGTCCTAACCTCATCAGCCACGACAGCAAATCCTCTACCTTGATCCCCTGCACGGGCCGCTTCAATTGCAGCATTAAGTGCAAGAAGATTGGTCTGCTCAGCGATATCCGTAATGACATTCATCATGGCAAGAATACCGTCATTACTTTCCTTCACTTCCTCCATATTCTGTATCGCTGTTGCCATTGATTCAGAATCGTACTAAAGGAATATCTATGACAGGTCTGGCAGAAGATAAACTGCAAGAGTTTGCTAATGGTGTCGCTGATTTGTGTGATCAGTTAGGTGTTGAGGATCATGAAGAGAAATTGACCGCGATTGGGAATACTTTTATAGGGGCAGCGCTTTCACTAGGGAAACCCAACTTCTCAGTCAATGTTGATGGCTTAGCTACAGCTTCTGTTGAATCCGTTCTAGAGGCCGTCGAAGAAGAATAATTAAGGTTGATCGAACAGGTCTAATTGTTTTTCTGAACTGTTTTTTCTTCGTAAGGTAAAGCCAAGTTGGGAATGTACTTCTGATAACCAGGCTCGATAAGCCTGTCCACACCTAGCTTCAAATGGGTAAGCCTGGTTTAGTTTTTTCCGTATCAGCTTCACATCATTTTTCCCCGTTTCGAGGATAACTGCATGAATAATTGGTCCCGCGAGCTCTCTATAATGATCTAATTTCGACGCAGAAGACACGGGTTCCAGACAGCTGACCAGGTTAAATTAATGCACAGTGAAAGTTTGAGTGACTGCCCTTGCCTGATCGGAAAGCGTTTTATTGAGATTCTTAACTAAAAGGTTAAAGGTAACCAGAGTAAAACCATCTTGCGCATATTCGAAAACAGCGTCTATATCCAGGATGAACCCTTTATCAATGTTGGTTTGAACTAGGTCCAGCATGAGTTCTACAGCATCGGTTAAACCATCTATGTCTTCACAGAAAGGAATCTCTATAGGTCTTTTCAAAAAAACTGCCTTCATTTTTTTTCTATTATGCATCAGGGATGTTTGGCTAGTATAACTCAATTGCAACAGATGCCTCTGCACAATTGTCAGGCTCAGATATCAAGCAGGTCTCTATTATAACATTGGCATCTTTTGGAATAATATCCAGAAAATCCGTTGCATCGACAACATGATTTTGGATACCTTCAGGCTTATTTAAAGGAATACTTGTTGTAGAAAATTGGTTCAAATTATCCTTTGCATATACACTTTCAAATGAAGCGAATTCACTACACCCATAATCTGCTCCCAATGCCATTGGGAAAGAACACTGGATAGTGAACAACTCCAGATCATTATCAATCTCAATAATATCATTATCACTCAGATAGACCTTTGCTTGGTAAAGCTCTCTTTGATTAACACCTAACGTAGTGTCATCCGAATATTTAACCGTTGTCATCCAAGTTATGCTTAACTTTTCTTCAGGGTTAAAGTGATTTTCTGTACTTCTATCATTTGAAAGCAGATTAAAAACCTTTGGGTCTAGAGGTGCCTCTCTAAACTCGATTACTAACTCAGGCCCTACTCCACCACCTTGACCGCCATTAGTTCCAGGGGCAGCTCCACCGCCACCACTTCCACCTCCATTACAGCCAATTAGAGTTCCAGTAACTAAGCACGT
>NZ_LWGA01000682.1:0-10001 GCF_001635235.1 Oleiphilus sp. HI0117
AAGATTTGACGGCATTTTGCCTCAATGAACATAAGCTTATACGTCAGAATATATTGCTAGTACAGCAAGGAGACTTGAATGCTTGTTCAGGTTTGGAAAGCTCAGTCGCTGTGCAGCGATGTCAGGCGCTGCTAATCAATCACAAGCTAGAGCAGGGTGCTGATAAGTCATTCTGCACGCAGTTGAATGAGCCTGTTATTAAAGCGGCATGCGACGACTTTTCACGTTACTTTCAGGGCATCAATGTCGGTGATTCAGAAGCGTGCTCACTGATTAGTAATACAGCTCTTAAAGCACGATGTAACGAAGAGGCGATTCAAGCTTATTTAGCAGAGCTATTGTCAGATCTGAGCTATCAGTATTTAAATGAACAGCATGATCAGCTTGCGGGAGCGTTGCATAGTGAAGGTGAAGAGGTAGAGGCCTTACTAGCGAAAACCAAAGGGCTAGATTTAGTCGATACGCACCATTTTAAGTCGGAGCTTGGTCGGGACTTTGTGCTTAAGTCTTACGCTTTAAAAGGCCAAAATAGCGATGATTCTGTTGTTGGCTTTGAGCCGACTAAAGCCGCTTCTATTGGTCTGGAAAGTGCGCCTGCGATGAAAGCTGTCGAATTATTTGAGCCCTTCAGCTATGGCCGGGGTATTGCAACGGGGGATACGAACCAGGATCTATGGCCAGACCTGGCAATTGCTTATTCCGACCGCATACGACTTTATCAGAATATGGGGGGGCGCTTTGCTAAGCGAAAAACGCTAGAGTTTGGAAGTGAACTAAGCCCAGTATTGGTCAGTTTTGTTGATTTGGATGCAGATAGCTATCCTGACTTGTTTGTGTCGTTTTATGGTGCTGGTAATAGAATCTATTGGAACCAGGGCGGTAGCTTTGATCAAGGTCGCTATCAGGAGCTGATGCTTGAAAACAGTCAACTAGTGATGTCAGCGGCATTTCAGGATGTTGATCAGGATGGTGATGTTGATATGGCTTTGGGTAGCTGGTTTGCTGGCGACTTAAGACATTTTAATCCGCACCGTTCCCAAAATTATTATATTGAGAATGCGGCCATCAAGAAGCATTCATCCAATAATACTCGCCGAGATTTTAAGCCACATGCATTACCTGGAGCGCAAGGGGAGACCTTGTCAGTACTTTTCTCGGATATTGATCGAGATGGTAAGCCGGAGTTGCTCGTGGGAAATGATATGGATGCCCCCGATATTATATATCGCTGGAAATCGGGGCGTTTCCAAGTAGCTAAAGCCGATAGTAACCTGCCAGCTTACAGTGCATTTAACACGATGAGTATCGCCAGTGGCGACCTCAATCGAGACCAGCTAATTGATTACTTTAGTGTTGATATGTCTTTTGGCCAAGAGGGTGGTTTGGACTATTGTCAGCAGGCTGGCATTGCAGACTTACAGGCGTGTAGAGCTTTGCTTTCACTTGATCAGGCTGTCAAATCTGGGCAAGTTGGTATCTGTCAATATTTGGCTGAGAGCAAGAGAAAACAAGACTGTCTTCAGGCGCAGCTTATTCAACTGGCCAGGCAATCAAGGCAAGACGATATTTGTAGTCTCATGACTCAGGAAAACAAAGTGGCTGAGTCTTTATGCCGAGCTGCCAGTAAAGTAATTCCCCCAAAGCAAGCTATCAACTATTCACTATACCCTAAGGGTGTTCAGCGCAATGTCTTGTCTATGTCCTCGATGGGCGGCTGGCAAGAACTTGCTGAAGACTGGGCTGTATCAGAAAGTTATTGGAGTTGGCACAGCAAGATAGCAGACTTGAATAATGATGGCTGGAACGATATTTATGTTGGCAACGGTTATATGTTTGGTGGAGCAGGGCGGCGTACCCAGACCAATGTTTTGTATATGAATAAGCATGGCGAAGGAATGTACCGAGCAGAAGCGGAAATGGGCTTGGAAGATTATCTAAATACCCCGAGCTTTGTGACGGTTGATTTTGACCGGGATGGTGATCTCGATATCATCTCCCAACGAGTTGCTGCCGACCATGGCGTCTTCATCAATCAGACTCGAGAGCCGGGTATATTGATCGATCTAAGACTTAATGGGCAAACGGTATTGGGCTCCAGCGTGCAATTGCTCGGTCATTCTCTTGATGATGAAAGCACGGCGCAGTTATCTCAGCAAGTTCTTGGAGGTGGTTTTCTTAGTTTTGATGAGCCTCTTGCTCATTTTGGTATGGCAGAAAAACAAAGCTATCAGCAGCTTCAGATAAAGTGGCTCAGTGGTAGCAGAGAAAAACTAGATTTCCTCTTTCTCCCTGCGCGTTATTACCTAATCGAGTTTGATAAGTAGCGATTCTAGAACAGTCTATTCCGGTTGAGTGCATGACTAATTGTTCCAAATTAGGTGAAAATCACAGTGTCTGAAATTGAAATGTGAATAATATTCAGATACTGTCTCGTTCTCGGTTTTTTGCTGTTCCATTTTGTCGTTCAAATTTCTGGATGGGTAAAGACCTTGTTCTATTGAAAATAATAAAGGAAGTACCATGAGTTCACGAATAACCCGACTATTCTTCTTTACGCTGATACTTGTCGCAAGCGCTCTGCCAGCGAATGCCAGTAATTTAACGCCGGTTAAATTTTGTGTCTGGGACCCTGTTGGTGCTAATGGGCCGTTTATTTCTTTTTTGAAGGAAACAAAGCTCAAGGCAATAAGTTGGGGGATTGATTTGCAAATGGAAGCCTATACGGATGAGAAAGTTGCTTCGAATGACTTCCGTTCAGGCGAATGCAGTGCCGTTTTATTAACCAATATTCTAGCAAAAGACTTCGTGCCTTTTACCGGGGCTTTTGGTGCTCCAGGCGCTATTCGTACTTTAAAAGAATTGAAAACATTGTCGAAATCCTTATCGAGTAAGAAAGCAGAGAAGTTGATTTCCAATGGCAAGTACCAGATGGCTGGGTTGTTTCCAATTGGCGAGATTTATACCTTTGTTCGAGATAAGAGTAATGTGGATATATCAGCAATTAGCGGCAAAAAAGTGTCTATTTTGAATGCTGATGTAGCCAGTGAGCGATTTGCCCAAGTGGTTGGTGCATCGCCGGTACACACTTCGTTGGCTACTTGGGGTGGGCAATTCAATAATGGCAACGTTGACGTAATGTTTGCGCCCGCGTTGGCTTACAACACGTTTGAGTTATACAAAGGTTTGGGCGAAACTGGCGGAATTGTTGACTTCAATATTCTTTATGCTGTGATGGAAATGGTCGTCAATACTGAAACAGCCCCAGCAAATTTTGCTCACAATATGCGCCAGCATGCGCTATCTCGATTTAATGAACTCGAGAATACAGTTAAGCAGGCACACAGTGAAATTCCACAGAAGTACTGGGTGAGTCTCGATGATGTAAGAAAGTCAGAGTATGAAAACCTTTCTAAGAAGATTCGTTTAGCCTTAAGAGATGAAAAAGCCTACGACGCAAAAGCTATCTCAATATTGTGGAAGATCCGTTGTAAATTTAATCCATCTGCGACAGAATGCGCGACTCCGGAGTAGTTGCGCAGAACACTGCTCCTAGAGACCTTGTAGCTTAGTAGGAGTAGTGATGCCTTATACAGCAAAATTTGTTGATGGAAGTTTATTCGAATCACCTATCACAAAAGTCGTTTGTGTCGGGCGTAATTACGCAGAACATGCCAAAGAGCTTAATAACCCCATACCTTCTGAGCCGATTCTGTTTATTAAACCAGGGTCGGCTGTCGTCTCTTTAAGTGAACCTTTCACTATTCCAGACACAGATTGCCACTATGAGGCAGAGATTGCCGTATTGATCGGAGAGACGCTATCTAATGCAAATGCCGAACAAGCGGAGCAAGGAATTGAAGGCTTAGGTTTGGCGCTTGATCTAACGCGGCGTGAGCTGCAGTCAAAGTTGAAAGAAAAATCCCACCCTTGGGAAGTCGCCAAAAGCTTTGATGGTGCTTGCCCGCTCAGTGAATTTGTTCCGTTAGGGAACTGTACAGCCTTAAACCAGCTTGAGTTTACCTTGAGTATCAATGGAGAGTTGCGACAGCATGGTAAGAGTAGCGATATGTTGAACCCGATCGCGCCACTTATTGCGCATATGAGTACCTTTTTCACGCTCAACCCAGGTGACGTTGTTCTTACCGGAACGCCGAAGGGGGTGGGGCAGCTACACAAAGGGGATCAGTTGTCGCTAAAGTTTGGCAAGAATTTAGCTTTTGATACTAAGGCAATCTAAATTTAGCTGCTGACTTCGGTGTCTCCCATTCCCCCAGCTGCCGATTCTCTATATAATTGCGGGCTTTTTCGATATTAGGAATTAGCCCGCGTGCCTCAGACTCAAACCCGTTCTTCTGAACTTGCTAGCAGTGCATCAAGTAGTGAGTCAAATTTGCAGACGATAGCTGATTTTATTCGTTACACTTTTTCGAGTTTGAATCGTGAACAGGTTTATTGTGGCCATGGTACTGACAACAACTGGGATGAGGCAGTCAGCCTGGTTCTTCAGTTATTAGATCTGCCTTGGGATTTTTCGACTGAACTATGGTCTTGTCGTCTGGCAGACGAAGAGAAGGCGCTTATCTTAGATGCGATTAAGCGCAGAACAAAAGGCCGAGAGCCACTGGCTTATATCACCAAACAAGCTTGGTTTTGTGGTTTGCGCTTCAATGTCGATGAGCGAGTGCTCATACCTCGCTCTCCGATTGCCGAACTCATCGAGCATCATATGGAACCTTGGCTATTAAATGAGCCTGAGCGAGTGCTTGATTTATGTACCGGAAGTGGTTGCATCGGCATCGCTGCCGCTTTGGAGTTTGAAGAGGCGCAGGTGGATTTGTTTGATATATCAGTCGATGCCCTGGCCGTGGCAAAGTCGAATATTGAATTGTATGAATTAAATGACCGGGTTCAGGCGTTTTCCTCTGATCTTTTCAGTGCTTTGAGCGATCCTTCGCAGTTCTCGGATGGTGAACATGTTCGTTACGATTTAATTTTGTCGAATCCGCCTTATGTTGATCAAAACGATTTTGACAGCATGCCCGAAGAGTATAGTGCTGAGCCTGTATTAGGCTTGGTTGCAGGGCCTGACGGGCTGGATATTGTCAGACGAATTCTAACGGAAAGTGCGAAGCACTTAAGTGATGACGGCCTAATGATTGTCGAGGTTGGAAATAGTTGGGAAGCGTTAGAAGAGGCTTATCCTGATTTTCCCTTTACTTGGGTTGAGTTCGAACAGGGTGGGCACGGCGTGTTTGTGATTCGCGCACAAGAATTAAGAAACTACCCTTGGGTATAGAATTGAATATTATTGTTGAACGCTCAAAAGCGTTTAACTAGAGAAAGAGGCAGATAGTATGTCGGGTAATACGTTTGGAAAGCTTTTTACAGTCACTTCTTTTGGTGAGAGCCATGGAAAAGCGATAGGCTGTATTGTTGATGGTTGCCCTCCGGGGATAGAGCTTAGTGAAGAAGATTTACAGGTCGACCTTGATCGTCGGAAGCCGGGCACATCGCGCTACACTACGCAGCGTAAAGAGGCTGATGAAGTTGAGATCCTTTCTGGTATCTTTGAGGGGAAAACAACGGGAACGCCCATTGGTTTGTTGATTAAGAATACGGACCAGCGCTCAAAAGACTACTCGAATATCGCAACGACCTTTAGACCTGCGCATGCTGATTATGCTTACAACCAGAAATATGGCTTCAGGGATTACCGCGGGGGCGGTCGTTCTTCTGCTCGAGAAACAGCAATGCGTGTTGCAGCGGGTGCTATCGCTAAGAAATACCTGAAACAATCGTTTGGTATTGAAATCAACGGTTACTTGTCCCAGCTTGGTCCAATTAAAGTTGAGAAGGTGGATATGTCTATCGTCAATGACAATCCATTTTTCTGCCCTGACGCCGATAAAGTCGGTGAGATGGAAGATTATATGAAAGCGCTGAATAAAGAGGGTAACTCTATTGGCGCGAAAATTTCTGTTGTTGCACGCAATGTGCCGCCAGGTTTGGGAGAGCCGATCTTCGATAGGCTAGATGCCGAGCTGGCGCATGCCTTCATGAGTATCAATGCCGTAAAAGGTGTGGAAATTGGTGCAGGTTTTGATTGTATTGAGCAAAAGGGCACAGAGCATAGAGATGAGATGACGCCGGAAGGGTTTCTTTCGAATCACGCGGGCGGTGTCTTAGGCGGTATTTCAACAGGGCAGGATATTGTTGCGCATATGGCTTTGAAGCCGACCTCAAGCATTCATTTGCCGGGTAAAAGTATCGATACAGCAGGCAATCAGATTGAAGTATCAACCAAAGGGCGTCACGACCCATGCGTGGGTATTCGTGCTACGCCCATTGCTGAAGCGATGATGGCAATGGTTTTGTTGGATCACCTAATGCGCCATCGTGCTCAAAATGCTGACGTTGTCTGTGAAACACCGAGAATCTAAGACGGTATGAAAGTTTCTGATTTTGATTTTGACTTGCCGCCCGAGCTAATTGCTAACTACCCGACAGAAGAGCGAAGCCAAAGCCGTTTGTTGGTGGTCGAAGGTAGTGAGGGGAAACTAGCTCATCGATCCTTTGCTGATGTTTATGAGCTGGTTAATGAAAACGACTTACTGGTATTCAATGATACCAAGGTTGTTCCAGCGCGTTTGTTTGCGAAGAAAGAAAGTGGCGGCAAACTGGAAATTCTTTTTGAGCGAATGATTGATAGTCATACGTTTTTAGCGCATGTCAGGTCTAGCCGTTCCCCTAAAGAAGGTAGCAAGATTCTTGTTGATACCGACGATGGTAGCACGCAAGTAATCGAAATGAAGGGGCGACAGAATGCACTGTTTATTCTTGAGACCGAGTCTTTAGAGGTTTTTGATCTGCTTGAAAAGTACGGCCACATTCCTTTACCTCCGTATATTGAGCGTGGTGATGAGGATATGGATCAGGATCGTTATCAAACTGTCTATGCCGATAAGCCAGGCGCGGCAGCAGCGCCTACGGCAGGCTTGCACTTTGATGATGAGCTTATTGAAAGGCTTAAAGCAAAAGGCGTTGATACAGCTTTTGTTACCTTGCATGTTGGTGCTGGAACCTTCCAGCCAGTAAAGGTTGACGATATTAAAGACCACGAAATGCATTCGGAATGGATTGAAGTGACTCAAGACGTGGTTGATAAAGTGACTGCGACTCGTCGAAAAGGTGGTCGTGTTATTTGCGTCGGCACAACTAGTGTTCGTAGTCTTGAATCTGCCAGCCAGTCAGGCGAGCTTAAGGCTTTTACCGGTGATACTGAGATATTTATTTTCCCAGGTTATGAGTTTAAAAGTGTCGATGCACTGATTACTAACTTTCATTTGCCGAAATCGACCCTATTAATGTTGGTATCTGCATTTTCAGGCCAGGCAAATATCTTAAATGCTTATGAGCAGGCTGTTGCAAATAAGTATCGCTTTTTCAGTTATGGTGATGCGATGTTTCTAAATCCCTCTAGCGGGAATATTTCGGAGTAATACATTGAGTGAATCGAATTGTTGTATGTCCTTTAAGGTCAGCCAGACAGATGGCTTGGCTCGACGTGGAGAAATTGACTTTCCACGTGGGAAAATACAGACCCCTGCGTTTATGCCGGTTGGCACTTACGGTACGGTAAAAGGCATGCTACCTAAGGATATCGAAGAGATTGGCGCGGATATTATTCTCGGAAATACTTTTCATCTAATGCTAAGACCGGGCACCGACATTGTTGAGAAACATGGTACTTTGCATGACTTTATCCAATGGGATAAACCAATTCTGACTGATTCTGGAGGTTTTCAGGTTTTTAGCCTCGGAGATATGCGTAAGATCAGCGAGAAGGGTGTAACATTCAAGTCCCCTATCAATGGTTCTAAAGTAGAGCTGACGCCTGAAATCTCAATGGAAGTTCAGCGTAAGCTTGGTTCAGATATCGTTATGATTTTTGACGAATGTACGCCTTACCCTGCAACGGAAGAAGAAGCACGTAGTTCAATGGAGCTATCGATGCGCTGGGCTGAACGTAGTAAACAGGCTCACGGTGATAACCCTTCAGCTTTATTTGGCATTGTGCAGGGCGGAATGTATGAGCACTTGCGTGATGAAAGCCTGGAAGGCTTAGCCAATATTGGCTTCGATGGTTATGCCATTGGTGGCTTATCTGTTGGTGAACCGAAAGAAGAAATGATGAAGGTGCTTGATCATATCGGCTATAAAATGCCTGAAGATAAGCCTCGTTATTTAATGGGAGTAGGGAAGCCTGAAGACTTGGTTGAGTCTGTTCGTCGCGGTATCGATATGTTTGACTGCGTAATGCCGACAAGAAATGCTCGCAACGGCCATTTGTTTACTTCAACGGGTGTTATCAAGATAAGAAATTCAGCTCATAAAGAAGACCCATCTCCGCTCGATGAACAATGTGACTGCTATACCTGTAAGAACTTTAGTCGTAGCTATCTTCATCATTTAGATAAGTGTAAAGAGATGCTAGGCGCGCAACTCAACACAATTCATAACCTAAGATATTATCAGAACTTAATGAGTGGATTGCGTCAGGCCATCGAACAAGGTAAATTGTCGGCCTTTGTTGATACCTTCTATGCCCAAAGAGGCGAAACAACACCAGAATTAACAGCTGGCGCAGCAGAATAAAGTGTTGCTCAGTTAAAAAATTTTACTGCTAACTATTAGAACTAAACAAGGGGAACCCTTAATGAAATTAATCGCTAAAATTGGTCTGTTTCTGACTTTCTGCATGTACTCTGCGCTTAGCCTGGCTGAAGGCGCGCCTGTTTCACCTCAAGGCCCAAGTGCAATGATGCAGTTGGTATTCTTTGGTGGCTTTATCCTGATTTTTTACTTCTTGATGTGGAGGCCACAGTCAAAGCGTGCCAAAGAGCATAGAAATCTGGTTTCTGAATTAAGCAAAGGTGACGAGATTGTGACGAATGGCGGTATCGCTGGTAAGGTCACAAAAGTTTCAGAAGAGTTTGTTAAGGTTGAAGTTTCTGAGGGTGTTGAAATGAACATTCAGAAAGTAGCAGTTGCCTCAGCATTACCAAAAGGCACCTTAAAAGGTATCTAAATCAGTGTTAGTCGCTCACAAAGGGTGAGCGACTAGGCTAATCGAGATGTTTTTACGTTTGTTTAGGCTTTGTTCGCGTAACAGGGTCTGCGTCGTGATATAACACCTGCACACTCAATTACTTTGAATAATACCGAAAGGATCTGGAGCTAAGATGCTCAATACATACCCCGCGTGGAAATATATTCTCATACTGATCACCCTGGCATTGGGTGCAGTGTACTCATTACCTAATCTCTATCCTGATGACTTTGCTGTGCAGGTGACCGGAACGCAAAGCTCGCTAAAAGCAGACGATGCTCTACAGAAGCGGGTCGTTAGCGTATTAGAGAAAAATAATGTTGTTGTTAAGCATGCGGAGTTAAATGGTAATAACCTTTTGGTTCGTTTCTATGACAACGAAGCTCAATTATCTGCAAAAGAAGTCCTAAGCGATGTTTTGGGTAGTGATTATATTGCGGCGCTAAATATGGCACCAAGCACACCTGATTGGCTTAAGTCTATGGGTGCTGGACCTATGAAACTTGGTCTAGATTTGCGAGGTGGTGTTCACTTCTTACTCGAAGTTGATATGGATAAAGCTTTGAGTCAAAAGCTTCAAGTCTCAATGAGTGATATTAAAACAGCGATGCGTAGTGAAAAAATTCGCTATCGTTCGGTATTGGTTGAAGGCACTGATGGCCTCAAGGTTAAGTTCAAGTCTGAAAAGGAATTGGACAAAGCGGTTTCGCTTGCCGCATCAGAATATCGTCAGTTTACACGTACAACAATCGAAGAAGATGAAAGCTTCTTCTTATTGCTAAAACTATCTGAAGCGCGAATTAAAGAGATTGAAGATTATGCTGTTCAACAAAACCTGATTACGCTTAGAAATCGTGTTAACGAACTGGGTGTTGCTGAGCCTTTGGTTCAG
>NZ_LWGA01000683.1:0-14673 GCF_001635235.1 Oleiphilus sp. HI0117
TTTCAGACATAACTGTTTTTACGTCTGCAAAGTCAACGTTGATCATACCTGGGCGGATAATTAGATCCGCAATACCTTGAACAGCCCCTTGAAGTACGTCATTCGCTGCACCAAATGCATCAAGCAAGGTCGTATTTTTACCTAAAACTGATAGCAGTTTTTCATTTGGAATCGTGATCAAGGAATCAACATTCTCAGCCAGTTCCTGCAAACCTGCTTCAGCGATTTTCATACGCTTGCCGCCTTCAAAAGGAAAAGGCTTAGTCACAACAGCAACCGTCAAAATACCTAATTCACGCGCTACTTCAGCCACAATCGGTGCTCCACCCGTACCTGTACCGCCGCCCATACCGGCAGTAATAAATACCATGTCAGCACCCTTTAGGGTTTCCGCAATGCGCTCTTTATCTTCTAAAGCCGCTTGACGTCCAATCTCAGGATTCGCGCCTGCACCAAGGCCTTTAGTAATTGTGCTACCCAATTGGATAACTGCTTTGTTTTCTAGATCTTTTAGAGCTTGTGAGTCTGTATTTGCACAAATAAACTCTACACCGTCTACATCGCCAGATAGCATGTGGCGCACTGCGTTACCACCGCCACCGCCGACACCAACGACTTTTATTACTGCGTTTTGTGAAACATTCTCTACGAGTTCAAACATCACTCTTTCTCCTAATATTATATTTTCAATCTGCTAGTTGCTGCTTTGTATTGTTGGTTTTTGTAGGCAATTTTTAGAAGTTGCCGGTAAACCATGTTTTTATTTTTTCCATAAAACTTTCGCCTCCCTCAGACCTCATCATCGGCTCACTATCCGTTGTCCTCTGCTTCAGTCCATACATCAATAAACCAACGCCCGTTGCATACATCGGATTATTGACGACATCCGCCAAACCAGATACACCCTGCGGGGATGCTAATCTGACAGGCATATGGAATATCTCTTCTGCTAACTCAACAACGCCTTCCATCTTTGACGTCCCGCCCGTTAACACAATCCCGGCGGCAATTACATCTTCAAAGCCACTTCTACGTAACTCTGACTGTATCAAGGTAAATAACTCTTCATAGCGAGGTTCAACCACCTCAGCCAATGCCTGCCGAGACAAGTCTCGTGGTGGGCGATCCCCAACACTAGGCACTTTTATGGTTTCTTCTGCACCGGCCAATTGCGTCAAGGCACAGGCATATTTAATCTTTATCTCTTCCGCGTTTTGTGTCGGTGTACGCAGTGCCATGGCAATATCATTCGTCACCTGGTCGCCCGCTATCGGGATTACTGCGGTATGACGAATCGCACCACCGGTAAATATTGCGATGTCGGTTGTTCCACCACCAATATCCACAACACAGACACCTAACTCTTTCTCATCGTCAGTGAGCACCGCATAGCTTGAAGCCAACTGCTCTAAAATAATGTCATCAACGTCCAGATCACACTTCTGCACACACTTTTCTATATTCTGAGCTGCGTTAACCGCACAGGTCACCAAGTGCACCTTTGCTTCTAGACGCACACCAGACATACCCAAAGGCTCTTTAATGCCTTCCTGGCTATCAATCACAAACTCCTGAGGGAGAATGTGCAGCACTTTCTGGTCTGCTGGTATTGCCACAGCCTGTGCAGCATCGATAACACGATCAATATCGGCCTGAACAACTTCTCGATCTCGAACCGCAACAATGCCGTGCGAATTCATACTGCGAATATGGCTCCCGGCTATTCCTGCATAGACAGAGTGAATCTGGCACCCTGCCATCAGCTCAGCCTCTTCGACAGCTCGTTGAATTGCGTTAACTGTTGACTCAATATTGACAACAACCCCTCTCTTTAAGCCACGAGAAGGGTGCGAACCGATACCAACTATTTCGATCTGTCCTTCACTATTCTTCTTGCCAACAATTGCAACAATTTTGGAGGTTCCAATATCCAACCCCACGGTAAATTCATTTTCTAATGAGCCAGCCATTCTGGTGTTCCCACGTTACTTTTGTACCAACTTTGCTTTCGCGAAGCCTAAGGCCATCCGATGCCCGGCTCACAAACACATTCCTAATTCTTACTTTTTACCGGATCGCCACTTGATCGCTACACCATTCGGGTAGCGAGCGTCGATTCGGCTAATATTCGCCACGTCAATATTTGCTCTGGAGCTGAAAACCTTACCAACTCGTTCCAGCTTGGCTTCAAGGTTCTGCTGCCCTTCGCGATCTTGTAGCTTAATTTCACCCATTGCGACCGCCACACCATTACTCAAGGTCATATTCCAGACATTTCTAGGTTTCAATTCCAGCGCTCTAATAGCCAAGCCATACTCTTTAAGGCCTTGCTGTAGTACTCCGAGCGTTGAATACATCATATTTTTCTTCGACGCACTGAACTGCTCACTGCCGATCAGTTGCGGTAAAACCAATAAATCACTTCTTAGTTCAGCAGGCTTAAAGACAACACCTTCTGCATTGAGCAACGCTCCGTCATTCCACTGACTCACCGCAACTTGTTCATTTATTAGCAGCTTGATTTCGCCCGGCCAGACTCTACTCACAGTCGCACTGTTAACCCAGGCCAAGCCCTCTACTCGTGTTTGAACGTCTTTTAAGTCAGTCGCTATAAATCCGGCGCCGACTAAACCACTCAACGCTTGTGTCACTTCACTTTCGTTCAGATAAGAAAACGCGCCTGTTACCTTGATCGATGAGATAGGGTGGTCAACTACTTGTATCAGACTGTCTCTTTTAGTCAGTAATACAAGTAGCGCTAAACAAATTAGCGTCACAGTTAGAACACGCTTGAGCACCAAAACAGTCTCTTCACGTACAGCGTTTCCTTCTGCCAACTGAGCGCCCTGCCCCATTACATGAATTGCAGCATTATGTGCCATCTAACTATCCCCTTTATCATTATTATTGTTCTTGCTTAAGCGCTTGTTTGTCACTGCTGACTTCAGTATTTCCAGTAGCAAATCATCAAACTCTAAACCTGAAGCTTTCGCGGCCATAGGAACCAGACTATGGCTGGTCATTCCTGGTATGGTGTTAACTTCTAACAACCAAAAGCGCCCTTTGCTATCGCGCATTACATCGACACGCCCCCAGCCAGAACAGCCTAAGGCACTAAATGCTCTTTCCGCCAAATTCCCCAGACTCTGCTCTTCTTCATCAGATAAGCCTGAGGGTAATAAATATTGTGTAGAATCTGACTCGTACTTCGCTTCATAGTCATAAAAGGTATGGCTGGTTTTTAAGCCAATTACCGGTAATGGCGAACCATTCAACAAGCCAACTGTATATTCATCACCTTCTATCCACTGCTCCAAAAGCACTTGCTCATCCATTTCCAGAGCCTTACTTACTGCGGCTTCCAGCTGTGTCTGATTATTTACTTTAAACACACCAATCGATGACCCTTCACGAGAAGGTTTAACTGCCAACGGGAAACCCATCAATGAAACCAGGCGGGTGAGCATTTCCGGGTTCAACTTCTCTACATAACTAAACTTAGGTGTCGGTAAATTCATCCCCTGCCAAAGGTACTTAGTTCGTGTCTTATCCATGCCAATGGCAGAGCCCATTACACCACTACCGGAGTACGGAATATTCAGGGTCTCTAAAACACCCTGTATCGTGCCATCTTCACCACCACGTCCATGAAGCGCTAAGAATGCCCGGTCAAAAGGCATGTGTTTGACCAGGTCTTCAATCTCTCCACCAAAATCCAGTTTGAAGGCATCAACACCTTTACGCAGCAAGCCATCCAGGACAGCCTGACCACTTTTCAGAGACACCTCGCGCTCCGCCGAGGTTCCTCCCATAATAACGGCAACTTTACCTAGCTTGTCCGCCACTGAACTCATGAACAAGCCTCCAACAACTCGCCATCTTCCGACAAACGAATAGCTATCTGACCGACGCTACCCGCCCCCTGAGTAAGTAATAAGTCGCCGTCTTGAAGCACTGTGGACAAAAGTTTTTCCAGGTTCGGCACTACCTCATCTACCTGGTGACCACCATCGATATAAATTGGCTCAGCACCACCACGCTGACGAATACTGCGGCACAATGCGCGACTATCAGCACTTGGAATTGGTGTCTCGCCAGCGGGGTAAACTTCCATCAATAGCAACACATCAACCTTGGCGAGAACTTTTACGAAGTCCTCATATAGGTCACTGGTACGGCTATAACGATGCGGTTGAAAAACCATGACCAATCGTTTGTCTGGCCAACCCGCACGAATCGCCTGGAGTGTCGCTTCCACCTCACTTGGGTGATGCCCGTAATCATCAACCAACATAACTTTTGAAGCGCTCTTCGCTTCAGTATCTTGTCGTTGAACAGCGTAGTCGCCATACACCTGAAAACGACGCCCTACCCCTTGGAAACTTTCCAAGGCTCTTTGAATTGCGGCATCTTCAACACCCTCATCACTCGCCACAGTGATAGCAGCCAGTGCATTCAGAACATTATGATGCCCCGGCATTTGTAGCGTGATATCCAGGTCATTCATACCCGCCGGTCTCTGTACGGTAAAGCGATTGTGCATACCGTCTTGGCGAATATTATGCGCCCGATAATCCGCACTTTCTGACACACCATAAGTAAGGACGGCACGTGATACCTGAGGCATTATTTCTTCTACTACTGGGTCGTCTACACACATCACCGCAGCACCGTAAAACGGCAGGTTATGAAGGAAGTCTACAAAGGTCTGTTTAAGCTTTGAGAAGTCGCCACCATAGGTATGCATATGATCCGCTTCGATATTTGTAACCACTGAAATCATCGGTGTAAGGTGCAAGAATGACGCATCACTCTCATCTGCTTCAGCAACCAGGTATCGAGACCCACCCAGACTTGCATTGGTACCCGCGCTATTTAAGCGACCACCGATCACATACGTAGGGTCTAAACCTGCCTCGGCGAGTACCGATGCAATCAAACTGGTTGTAGTTGTTTTGCCATGCGTTCCCGCAATCGCGATACCGTGACGATAACGCATTATTTCAGCCAGCATTTCTGCTCGCGGAACAATTGGCGTACGGTGCTCTCTGGCTGCAGCCACTTCCGGGTTGTTTTCATCAATCGCAGAAGAAACCACTACTACATCGGCTTGTGCGACATTTTCCGCATCATGCCCAAAATAGATTTTCACTCCTAATGAAGCGAGTCGTTTTGTCACTGCTGACTCATTTAAATCTGAACCCGAGATTTGGTAACCCTGGTTACGTAGCACTTCTGCAATTCCGCACATGCCCGCGCCACCAATACCTACGAAATGGATCAGACTGATACGGCGCATCTCTGGAATTTCACTCAATACCATGCTTCCTGCATGCTTTAGTACACTCGCATTTGGTTTATCAGGCATAGCAGACTCTCCTACATTCACTGGCTACATTCTCTGTTGCGTCTGCTTTGGCTAATTTTCTTGCTGCCTCGGACAAAATCGATATTCTCTCGGGTTTACTAAATAAAGGAGCCAAGACCTCACTCAAGGTCGACTCGCTCAAATCCTGTTGGTCTAATAACCATGCCGCACCGCCCTTGGTCATATACTGGGCATTGAGCGTTTGGTGGTCATCGACCGCATGAGGATAAGGGATGAGGATCGCTCCCAAGCCCGCCACACATAGTTCAGATATGGTTAAAGCACCGGCTCGACAGATCACAAAGTCAGCCCAGCGATAGGCTGCGGCCATATCATCAATAAACTCACTTACCTGAGCTTTGACACCATACTTTTCATAACTTGCAGCCACGCCTTCGGACTTATTACGCCCTGTCTGGTGCCAAATTTCCGGTCTAATTTCTGCCCCCAAAGAGCTCATCGCACCAGGGAGCACTTCGTTTAGTCTGGCAGCTCCAAGGCTCCCACCCAACACCAGCACTCTGATCGGCCCAGATTTCGAAACACTGTCTTTGCTTGAATAAAATAACTCGCAGATTTCATCTCTCAATGGGTTGCCAGTCAGCACAACTTTACTCGCATCTTCAAAGGCTTCAGGAAAAGCTGACATCACTGAATCTGCCATTTTCGCGAGTACTTTATTGGTCATTCCTGCTACGGCATTCTGTTCGTGAACCAATAAAGGCTTACCCAAGAGTTTTGCCGCCAAGCCACCAGGCCCAGAAGCGAAGCCTCCCATACCTAACACGGCATCGGGTCTTGTTTTCCTAAGCACTAATAAAGCCTGGAAAACGGCTTTAGCGATCTTCAAGGGTGCTAAAGCTTTGCTTAATATGCCTTTACCGCGAACACCACTGACGGAAATACCGTAAAAAGGGATTCCAGCGTCTTGCACTACTCGCTCTTCCATACCACCGACTGAACCTAGCCAAACAACTTTGTCATTGCGGCTCATTAGTTTCTTTGCCGTTGCTAAGGCTGGAAATACATGCCCGCCAGTGCCACCAGCCATCACAAGGAATGTTTTATCACGCATGGATAAGCTCCTTGTCTTTGGTCTGTTCTGAGTCTGGCTCATCTTCAATCGCCATCAGGTCACGGTGAATTCTTAACAACACGCCTATACACATACAACTCACAATCAGGCTACTACCGCCATAACTTACCAATGGCAGTGTCAGACCTTTAGTCGGTAGTAAGCCCATATTGACGCCTATGTTTATAAAGGACTGAACCGCGAATAAGATGCCAATGCCGTAGGCAAAATAGGCGCTGAATAATTGCTTTTTCTTTTCTGCCAAATAGCCTATGCGTAAGGATCTGTAGACCAAAACGACAAACAACGAAACAACAAGCAATGTACCAATCAAACCAAACTCTTCTGCCATAATGGCAAAAACGAAATCGGTATGAGCCTCGGGCAAGTAAAATTGCTTTTGAATACTGTTGCCTAAACCTACGCCCGACCAGTCCCCACGCCCAAATGCGATCAAAGACTGAATCACCTGATATCCACTACCATAGGGATCTGCCCAAGGATCGGTATAGCCCACTAAACGCTTTAATCTGTAGGGCTGCGAATAAATCAGTAAGGCCACAGATGCTAAACAGCCTAGAATCAGAATAATAAACTGCCCTAATCTCGCACCACTGAGGAAAATCATTCCCAGAAAGGCACAACCAATTACAACGGTAGAACCTAAGTCCGGCTCACTAAGCAGCAATAAGGCAACCAAAGCCAAGACCAACATCGGCTTTGCAAAGCCCCACCATGTTGTACGCACCTCATCTAAACGTCTCACTAAATAGCCTGCGAGATAAGCCACCAACAAAAGCTTCGCCAATTCAGAAGGCTGAAAATTCAAGCTACCTAAACTAATCCAGCGTGTACTGCCATTAACTGTTTTACCAACGCCTGGGAGAATGACCACCAAAAGCATTAGTAAAGACAAACTCAGCGCAAGCCAGCCAGTCTTCTGCCACCACGAAGATGGCAACTGGTAAGTAAATACGCCGGCGATACAACCCAAGACAATGAAAATGCCGTGGCGAATCACATAGTGAAATGGGTTTCCATTTCTGGCATCCGCAATATCTACCGAAGCCGATGCAATCATAATCAAGCCAGTCAGCAGCAATAGAACACTAACGAACAACATGACATGATCTGTACGTGGTTCAATGCGAAGCGAGTCTTTGCTTTGCAGCAATCCAGGCATGCCAGCTCTAGCGATAGAAAGTGTCATAAGGCCAAAACCTCCTGCTCAAACATATCGCCTCGCTGCTCGTAACTTTTGAACATATCGAAACTTGCGCACGCTGGAGACAACAACACAGCGTCACCTTCTTCTGCCCGCGCCTTGGCTTGTTGAACTGCCTGCTCCAGGTTAGCAACACGAAGCGTTTCAACCTTATCTTTTAAAACAGCTTCTATTAACTCCGCATCCTGTCCAAATAGCAGCGCCAGTTTCCCAAACTTTTGCATAGGCTCGAGCAAGCCGGAAATATCAGCACCTTTACTATCGCCTCCGGCAATTAGCAGTACCTTTCCATCTAAATTCGCACCAATACTGCTAATGGCTGTTTGGGCTGCACCCGCATTCGTTCCTTTTGAGTCATTGATATAATCAACACCGTCTACAGACCTGATATGCTGACAACGGTGACGTAGCCCCTTATAACTTTTCAGAGCATTCGCCATCGCATCCATAGGCAAGCCAACAGATGTTCCTAATGCCAAAGCAGCTAGCGCGTTCGAAAGATTATGCTCGCCGCAGATCTTCAAATCTTTTACGGGCAAAATACTGTCAAAGCCCTTCACTAGATGACGCTGGCCATCAATGTCCATACAGGAAAACTTATTTAAGTCTGCTCTATTCAAGCCAAAGTGAAGCAGCTCCATTCCTTCAGCTTGTAAGGGCTGACTGAGCACCTCATCATCATTAACAATGACTTTTTTAGCGCCAAAAAATATACGTTGCTTAGCCTGTAAATATGCAATTTTGCTCTCATAGCGATCCATATGATCTTCAGAGAGATTTAGCATAACAACGCTTTCTGCACTTAAATGGTCTGTCGTCTCTAGCTGAAAACTGGATAGTTCTAGAATATATAGCTCACACGAGTTATCTAGTAACTCAAGTGCTGGGGTCCCTAGGTTTCCACCAACACCAACATTTAGCCCTGCCTGCTCTGCCATTTCACCCAGCAAAGTTGTGACGGTACTTTTACCATTAGAGCCGGTAATCGCAACAATCGGCGCCTTAGCGGCTTCAGCAAACAGGTCGATATCACCTCGAACTCGCACACCGCTTTTGATAGCGGCCTGGATTTCTGGTGTTGCCAGTGCAATTCCCGGGCTCAGAATGATTTCAGTTGCTGAGCACAAAAGCTCTTGGTCAAAGCCACCTGTTATACATTGAACATTCGGATAATCAGCATGCAAGCCTTCAAGCCCGGGCGGCTCTTCACGGCTATCCATGACACATAGCTGACAGCCTTGCGACGCTAAAAAGCGCACGCACGAAAGCCCGGTCTTACCAAGACCGACAATAACGACTTTCTTATCTGTCACAATTGTATTCACAGCTTGCCTTATCTAACTTTCAGGGTCGCAAGACCAATTAATACCAATACCACGGTGATTATCCAGAAACGTACGATTACACGAGGCTCTGGCCAACCTTTTAATTCAAAATGGTGATGCAAGGGAGCCATTCTAAATATTCTGCGCCCGGTCAATTTAAACGAAGCGACCTGCAGAATGACCGATACGGTTTCCATCACAAATACGCCCCCCATAATGAATAAAACAATTTCCTGCCTTACCATCACAGCGACAACACCCAAGGCGGCACCCAACGCTAAGGCGCCAACATCCCCCATAAATACTTGAGCGGGATAGGTGTTAAACCAAAGAAAGCCCAAACCGGCACCTAACAAGGCACCACAAAAAACGATTAACTCACCCGTACCTGGCAGATAAGGGATATGTAGATATTCCGCAAACACACTATTACCTGATACATACGCAAAAATACCTAAGGCACTCGCCACGAGAACCGTAGGCATAATCGCCAAGCCGTCAAGACCGTCCGTCAGGTTGACGGCATTACTTGTCCCAACGATGACGAAGTAACTTAAGACGATGAACATGGGCCCTAAATCAAAAACAAAATCCTTAAATACCGGTACAATTAACGCGGTCTCCTGAGGTAGATCTGCTGTAAAGTACAAAAGCAATGCCGCAGCACCACCACAAACTGACTGCCAAAAGTATTTTGCTTTCGCTGGTAAACCTTTAGAGTTCTTTTCAACCACTTTTCGATAGTCATCTACCCAACCAATCGCACCGAATGACAGTGTCACGAATAGTGTAATCCAGACATATTTGTTACCCAGATTTCCCCAGATCAAAGTACTAATCGCCACAGCAACAATGATTAGAGTACCGCCCATCGTTGGCGTACCCGCTTTGCTTAAGTGAGACTGAGGACCATCATCCCTTACAGACTGACCAATTTGATAATGGCTCAACTTCTTGATCATCATCGGGCCAACCCATAAGGAAATCATCAGGGCAGTTAAAACCCCTAGGATTCCTCGCAAGGTTAAATACTGAAACACCGACAAGAACCCAAATGTTTCAGATAAAACGGATGACAACCAATACAGCATTAGTGAACTCTTCTCTTAATTAAATTTACAACTTCATCCATTGCTGCGCTTCTGGACCCTTTGATCATCACGATCTTATTTTTGTGCGGATCTTTCACTAGGTGCTCTGCAAGCAAGGCTTTGTCTTCAAAAACCAATGCATTCTCACCAATACTTTCACTCATCTGTTTTGCGTATTGCCCTATCAAGCAAAACTCTTCGATTCCTAATTCAAGCGCATAAGTCGCGACATCTATATGCGCGTCATGCGCATGAGCACCAAGTTCGGCCATTTCACCCAGCACGGCAACTCGATACCCCGCCTGCATAGACAAGATATTAAGGGCTGCTTTCATCGAAGCCGGATTTGCGTTGTAACTGTCGTCTAATAAAGTGATATCATTAATGACAGCTGTATTCATACGCCCTTCTGTCGACTCAACCTTTGCCAAGCCTTTTGCTACACCTTCCAAGTCGCATCCAACAGCAATTGCAGCAGTCGCTGCTGCGAGAGCATTTTGGATTTGATGCAAACCTGGCACAGGTAAACCAACCCTTACGCTCTCTTCGTGATAATTCAATGTAAAGCAGCTTCCTTCGGCTTCACATTCAACATCACTTGCAAAGACATCAGCATTTTCACTTTCCTGTGAGAAAGACAAACTTTGCCTTCCTCCCAAGCGCTCTAACCAAGTCATATAGGCTGGGTCATCGAAGTTTATTATTCCAACGCCGTCAGCGCTTAAGGAGTCATAAATTTCTCCTTTGCCTTCGACGATCGCTTCGTAATCACCAAATACTTCAATGTGAGCGCTGCCAGCATTCAAAACCATTGCAACATCTGGTCGGGCCATATTGCTTAGATAGGCAATATCACCTTTCGCTCTCGCTCCCATTTCCACAACTGAAAACTGGTGTTCAGCATTTATGTCTAACAAAGTTAACGGCACACCCACTTCGTTATTGAAATTACCCTTCGTTGCCGCGGTCTTGCCGTATTCTGATAAAACAGCTTTCAACATATTCTTAGTACTGGTTTTGCCTGCTGACCCCGTCAAACCAACTAACTTTCCGCAAAACCTCTGTCGATTAAGTGAAGCAATTGAAGCAAGCGCTTTGTCAGTATCGTTAACTTGTAAATATGAAATCTGTTTGGCTGTCATCCCCTCATCTTCGATATACTGCGATACACTTGCTAAATCTTGTTCGCCAATAACACCTGCACAGCCCTTTCGCAGCGCATCAACAATAAATTCATGCCCATCAAATCTTTCGCCCTTTAAGGCCAAGTAAACATCACCTTCGTTAACGGTACGTGAATCAATAGATAGGCAAGTAAAGCCCGTATCATCACCCAATAAAGTACCCGGCAAAGCTTTAGCCAAAGAGGAGAAAGTCATGACATCAATCATTAATGACCTCCTCTAGCGCCTTAGGAAGAACAGCTGCTCCCGAAATCAATTCGCGCACAGTTTCGATATCACTAAAGTAGTGGCGCTGACCTTTCACTTCTTGCCACGTTTCATGACCTTTACCCGCCACAAGAATGACATCATCTGCTACTGACTTTTCGAGCATTTTCTGTATTGCCATTCGTCGCTCGTGTATCACTTCCACCTTCGATGGCTGCGCAAAGCCCGCTAAAATATCTGCGATGATTGCTTCTGGTGATTCTCCTCGTGGATTGTCATCACTGAGGACAATGTCATCTGCAAACGCTTCGGCAACTCTTGCCATCTCGGCGCGTTTTCCTTGATCACGGTCACCACCACAACCAAATATCACCCTTAGAGAGCCACTGCAAAGAGGCGCTAGCGTTTTAAGTACATTTTCCAAAGCATCAGGTGTATGTGCATAATCAACTACGACTGTAGGTTGATTCACAGACCGAAGCACTTCCATACGGCCATCAACCGCTTTAATCTTTTTAACTCGCGACTCAACGCTTTCGAGGTCGTTCATCGCCGTGGCAGCTGCAAGCACAGCTAACAAATTGCTTAAGTTAAATTCGCCCAGCAATGGGGAGTCGATCATTACCTGACCTACTGAAGCCTTGATCAATGCGTGTATACCCGATGACGAAAGCTCGTTCGTCAATACCGCAACATCAGCAGCTTTACTTGAAACCGCATAACTCGTAATGTTTGTGCCTGGCGTAACAGCGGCTTTAAAATCGCTGAACAGTTCATCATCTCGATTTAGTACTGCAAAGGCCAAGCTCGTGTTCTGAAATAGCTTCTGCTTGGCTTGCGCGTAGTCGGACATTGAACCATGGTAATCCAAGTGATCACGAGTCAAATTGGTGAACACTGCTCCATAAAACTGGACGCCATCTACCCGGTTCTGACATAAGCCGTGCGAAGATACTTCCATCACTACAAACTTTGCACCCGCGTCACGCATATTAGCCAAATGCCGATGCACCTCGATCACATCGGGTGTCGTGTAACCGGTCGCAACCAGAGCTTCCGTCTCCTCACCAAGCAAGCCATAACCCAAGGTTCCCATCACGCCACACTTATGCGGTCCTTGGGATATGTAAGAGGCAAGGTAGTTTGCTACTGAGGTCTTGCCGTTCGTACCGGTGACACCGATTACTTTAATTTCTTCACTTGGCCTAAAGAAGAAGCGAGCCGCTATCTCTCCCATACTCTGGCGAAGGCCCTGCAAGCAGATCTCTATCGCTGCTTTATCTTCATATATTCGGCAGTTAGTATTTCCATCGCGTAGTACTGCGTTTGCACCGCGTTCAATAGCTTCTGCAACGTACAGCTCAAGCTGAGCTTCATCACTAGCAATCGCAATGAACACATCACCTTTTTGAACTTTTCTACTATCGATCGAAATACCTGAAACTCGTGTATCCAGCGCTGCAGGCACATTACAAATACCTCGGAGCAAATCAACCAATGAGTGAGCATAGATATTTTGCATACTACCCTCTGCTCGCTAAAATTGATTTGCCAGAAGACAAGGCTGAACTTTCTTTATCGGGGCTGACATCAAGCAAGCGCATCGTGCCATTCACAACTCGTGAAAAAACTGGCGCCGCAACCTCACCACCATAATATTCCGCACCTTGCGGACCATCGATCACTACCACCATGGCGACTTCGGGTTTATCTATTGGCGCGACGCCGGCAAACAGCGCTTTGTACTGGCTCTCTTCATAACCCGAGCTTCCTACACTGTGAACAGTGCCCGTTTTGCCTCCGACTTCATACATTGGCAATTGCGCTCGCGTTCCTGTTCCACCCTTGGCAACAACAGCCTTCATAGCTTTTCTCAAGGAATCAGAAACATCCGAGCTCAAAATCTGCTCTCCTGGGTAATGCTCTTCACGATAAACAAGACCCAAAGGGTGCTTTACACCACCATTCCCTAATATCATATAAGCTTGGGCAAGTTGCAGTGCGGTAGCATTCAGACCGTAACCATAAGACATGGCTGCAACTTCAATTGGCTGCCAATGCGAAGAGTCTGGCAAAGAACCTATACTCTCTCCAGGAAAGCCAATTCCCGTTCCCTGCCCAAAACCAAGCCGGCTAAACATATCCCAAACGACATCACCACTAAGATCCAGCGCTATACGACTGGTTCCAACATTACTACTTTTGGCAATAATATTAAGGACACTTAGCTCACCGTAGTTTCTGTGATCTCGAATTGACTTACGCCCTAAACGCAAATAACCCGGAGATGTATCCAGGCGGGTATTCAGTGTGTATTTGTTTGTCTCTAATGCCGCGGCTATCGTTGCTAACTTCATCGTCGAGCCCGGTTCAAATACATCGGTGATCGCTCGATTCCTCAAATGCGCAACATTTATATTGCTACGATTATTTGGGTTATAGGAGGGCTGATTTGCCATCGCTAAAACATCGCCTGAGTGAATGTCGAGTACGACTATCGACCCGGCTTTCGCTTTATGAGTCTCGACGGCAGCCTTGAGTTCTCGATAAGCCAGATATTGAATCCTCATATCTAGACTCAAACGAATATCCTTTCCTGGGCTAGCTGTTTTTACAGCACCAAAATCTTTGATCACTCGCTGCTTTCTGTCTTTCAGGACTCTGCGCTTTCCCGGTTCGCCGCTTAGCCAGTCATCATAGGAGAGTTCAATCCCCTCCTGGCCGTGCTTATCAATATTAGTAAAACCGACAACATGAGCAGCCACTTCACCCGCTGGATAGTATCGCTTGTATTCTCGTTTGCTATAGATCCCATCTAAATTTAAAGCAAGCACTTTGCTTACTTCATGAGGCGCCATTTTTCGCTTAAGGTAGATGAAGTGCCTATTTTTGCTGCGCTCTAGCTTGTCGGCCAGTTTCTCATAGCTTTGTCCAAGCGCTTCAGCCAAGGCTTTAGCTTGGGCAACATTCAAGTTCAGATAACGAGGATCTGCATAAACCGTTTCAACCGGAGCGCTAACCGCCAAAGGCACACCATGGCGATCCATAATTACGCCACGATGAGCATCCAGCGTTTCAAAGCGAATAGTACGTGCATCACCCTGCTCTGCNAAAAATGGCGCCTCATGAAGTAAGCAAAGTGCTTGCTTTAAATTTAGATGGGATCTATAGCAAACGAGAATACAAGCGATACTATCC
>NZ_LWGA01000684.1:0-6019 GCF_001635235.1 Oleiphilus sp. HI0117
ACATTAAAGGAACATTGATCTTATAATGAATAAGGAACAACTGAATCTACTCGAAACACTGGAGAACAAAGGCGATTACGAACAACTAATTACGAATATTAGATTGATTCTACAAAGCGACCGTAAAAACTATGCGCACCCTTATATTAAGCGCTGGTGCGGCATTCGATGGAGAAATATATTTCTAACCGAAGCACTTCAAGACAATATTGCTTTAAAAAAAGCAGATAAAACCAAACTACTTGGCCGCAAAGACAAGCGACCAAACAAACAAAAACTTGCAGAACAGTTTTTGAGGGGCGATGAAATACGGGAATGGAAACTGGAAATCCCCGAATTTAAGAGCACAAATAGAGTTCGTAATACTACGCTAATATTCTCACCCGGTCTGTTGAATGGCATGTTGCCTGTTAGGGCTTTTCAAAACGCCTTCCCTAAAATCCAGGACGAGCTCGGTATAAGGATTATACGAGCAGACAATCACCCTATGCGCGGTTGCAGCTCTAATATTGATGACTTGATCGCCGCGATTGACCACGGTGCCGGATTAGCAGCTGACACAACAACAATCCCACCGTCCGAACAAAAGACACCCGGAGATATATTTTTAATTGGTTACAGCAAAGGTGCTCCCGATATCTACGAACTGCTCGCGCAGCGCCCCGATTTAAAAAACAAAATTCGCTGTATCTATAATTGGGGAGGAGCCATCGGTGGCTCCTATTTAGCGGATGACATATATAACTCGATTAAGAACCTAGACATCCCTAAAGTTGAAAAAGCATTAGCAAGCTTCTTATCGCTCATTTCACCCGCAATAAACCTCAAATCTGGCACGTTTAGACGTATGGATGAATACAATGTAAAAGAGGCGGTATATGATCTGACAACTAAAGCGCGAATGTCCTTCCTAGATCAGAATAGAGAATTATTTGATTCTTTAGACATCCCTATTTTTAACATCACGGGTTCGACAACAGCGCTGGAAGTACCTTATTTTCAAATGCAGGGCGTAATGGAGTTAAACAAATACGACGCTCATAATGATATGCAGCTTACCCAAGCTCAAGCAAAAATAAAGACCGGCATGTCAGCAGATCTAGCCATGTTAAACGCACATCATTGGGATATGTCCTACGATGCATTCCCTAAACTAATGAGATTTGGGTCACCAAACCTAGACCATCCCTTTCCGAAAGAGGCTGCCCTAAAAGCCATGATTAAGCTAGCTATTGAATTAGGCTTAATAGATTAGTAACTAACCAGGAAGGCAAAGGCTGAAGTCAATGCTAACCTCAGCCTTTTTAAAAGATGATCAAGATTAAACGTGAAGCACTTCATCAATTTCATACTCAACGATTCCGCTAGGCACCTGAACGCCTACGGTATCACCTTCTTCTTTACCAATAATCGCTCGAGCGATTGGTGAAGAAATAGAGATTTTGCCTGCCTTGATATCAGCCTCATCATCACCAACAATGTGATAACGAACTTCTTCATCCGTATCGATATTGATCAATGAAACCGTGGTACCAAAAATAACTTTTCCTGTATGAGGGATAGACTTAACATCGATAATCTGGGAGTTTGAAAGCTTACCTTCCAGCTCCTGAATTCGACCTTCTATAAAGCCTTGCTGCTCTCTCGCTGCATGATATTCAGCATTTTCTTTTAGATCACCGTGCTCACGCGCATCGGCAATCGCTTCGATAACCTGTGGGCGCTTTACAGTTTTCAATTCTACTAATTCTTCTTGAAGGGCTTTTTCGCCTTCAACAGTCATTGGAATTCGATTCATCTTCCTTCCTTTATTCTTTTACCATATTTAGTGAGAGCTCTTCTTTCAGTCACGCTTATACTCATCATCAACAAGCAATTAATTCGAGTTATCAAAAAAGAGCCATCTGTATAAACAGCTGAAAAAAATAACCCGAAGCATTAGCTCCGGGTTATAAAATAAACGAGTTTTCTAGTGTAAGTCTTGAAGTCTACGTACGTGCTTCTCAGCACCAAAACGAATAGCTCGTGCAGTTGCATCACCACCAGCAAGAGTCGTACTGTAAGCAATCTTCTTCTGCAAAGCAGATTGTCTGATTTGAGCAGAGTCTGCGATGGCTCGTCTACCTTCAGTAGTATTAACAATCAGGTCAATATCGCCATTCTTAATGGCATCAACAACATGCGGACGACCTTCTTGAACCTTATTAATAGACTCAACTTCCAAGCCTGCCTCTGCTAGCGCTTTCGCAGTACCGGAGGTTGCGACCAAAGCGAAACCAATTTCGTTAAGCAGGCGTGCCACTTCAATTACGCCTTCCTTATCAACTTCTCTCACGCTCAAGAACGCCTTACCGCCGCTCGGCAATACACCACCTGCAGCAATAACTCCTTTAGCAAAGGCTTCATCGAAGGTATCACCGATACCCATAACTTCACCCGTTGACTTCATTTCAGGGCCAAGGATCGGGTCAACAGATGGGAACTTGTTGAACGGGAAAACAGACTCTTTGACACTGAAGTGCTTAGGCACCACTTCCTCGGTAAAGCCCGCCTCTGCCAGGGTTTTACCTGCCATACAACGTGCAGCAACCTTCGCCAATGAAGTGCCAATAGCTTTAGAAACAAACGGTACTGTACGTGATGCTCGAGGGTTAACCTCGATCACGTAAATCAAACCATCCTGATAAGCCAACTGGACGTTCATCAAACCTACAACACCAAGTTCTAGACCCATAGCTTTAACGACTTCCTTCATCTCTTCCTGAACTTCTTGAGACAAGGTATATGGAGGCAATGAACAAGCCGAGTCACCCGAGTGTACACCCGCCTGCTCGATATGCTGCATGATTGAACCAATCACGACATCTTTACCATCACTAATGGCATCAATATCAACCTCAATCGCCGCGTTCAAGAAGTGGTCTAGCAAGACAGGGCTGTCGTTAGATACGCTAACCGCCTCCTTCATGTACTTAACTAGCTCAGCTTCGTTATAGACGATCTCCATTGCACGCCCGCCCAATACATAAGATGGACGAACAACTAGCGGATAACCGATTTCAGTCGCTTTAGTAATCGCTTCTTCATGGCTTCGAACCGTGGCATTTTCTGGCTGACGTAAGCCCAAGCGCTCAATCATTTGCTGGAAGCGCTCACGATCTTCTGCACGGTCGATTGCATCTGGGCTAGTACCAATAATTGGCACTCCAGCTTCTTCTAAACCACGCGCAAGCTTAAGTGGCGTCTGACCGCCATAATGCACAATCACGCCCTTTGGCTTCTCTAGCTGAACGATTTCTAATACGTCTTCCAGGGTAATTGACTCAAAGTACAAACGGTCTGAAGTATCGTAATCCGTTGAAACCGTCTCTGGGTTACAGTTGATCATGATGGTCTCGTAACCGTCTTCACGCATGGCAAAGGCAGCATGAACACAGCAGTAATCGAACTCAATACCCTGGCCAATACGGTTAGGGCCACCACCGATAACAATGATCTTTTCTTTGTCAGTAACCTGAGACTCACACTCTTCTTCATAGGTTGAGTACATGTAAGCCGTGTTCGATGAGAATTCTGCAGCACAGGTATCAACACGCTTATAGACAGGGCGAATATCGAAGCCCTGACGTAGCGTACGCAATTCTTTCTCGGTAATACCAAGTAGCTCTGCCAAACGGTGATCAGCAAAACCCTTACGCTTAAGACGAAGCATCGCTTCAGCAGTCATGTCTGTGCGTGTCATATTCGATACAACACACTCTTCTTCAATCAAATCTTCAATCTGAACCAGGAACCAAGGGTCGATGCCGCTTAGCTTGTAAATTTCATCAACCGACATGCCAGAACGGAAAGCATCACCGACATACCAGATACGCTCGGCACTCGGGTTACGAAGCTCTCGAATCATCTCTGATTTAGCATCTTCAGAAGCCAGATCCAATTTCGGCTCGAAGCCGTAAGAACCGACTTCCAAACCACGTAAAGCTTTCTGTAGCGATTCCTGGAAGGTTCGGCCAATAGACATAACCTCACCTACCGACTTCATCTGTGTCGTTAGAATCGGATCTGCCTGAGGGAACTTCTCGAAGGTAAAACGAGGAATCTTAGTGACAACATAATCGATTGATGGCTCGAATGAAGCCGGCGTTACGCCACCTGTAATATCATTCTGCAACTCATCCAGGGTATAACCAATCGCCAATTTAGCGGCAACTTTGGCAATCGGGAAACCGGTTGCTTTAGACGCCAAAGCAGATGAACGCGATACACGCGGGTTCATCTCGATAACCACCATACGGCCATCTTTCGGGTTCATACCAAACTGGACGTTTGAGCCACCAGTTTCAACACCAATCTCACGCAGTACTGCCAAAGAGGCATTACGCATTATTTGATATTCTTTATCGGTCAGCGTTTGTGCCGGTGCAACGGTAATCGAGTCACCGGTGTGAACACCCATCGCGTCAAAGTTTTCGATAGAACAGATAATGATACAGTTGTCGTTCTTGTCACGAACAACTTCCATTTCATATTCTTTCCAACCAATCAGGGACTCATCAATCAAAAGCTCGTTCGTGGGTGACAGGTCCAAACCACGCTCACAAATCTCTACGAACTCTTCTTTGTTATAAGCGATACCGCCACCACTTCCACCCATGGTGAAAGAAGGTCGAATAATACAAGGGAAGCCTAAAGAGTCTTGCACCTGAAGCGCTTCTTCCATGCTATGAGCAATCGCAGAACGCGGTGTTTCAAGGCCGATTGCCTTCATTGCTTTATCAAAGCGCTCACGATCTTCCGCTTTGTCGATGGTATCAGCATTCGCTCCAACCATTTCAACGTTGTACTTATCAAGCACACCTTCGCGCTCTAGGTCCAATGCACAGTTCAATGCAGTCTGACCACCCATTGTTGGCAACAACACGTCAGGGCGCTCTTTCTCGATAATCTTTTCAACTGTCTGCCAGGTAATCGGCTCGATATAAGTCGCATCGGCCATTGCAGGATCAGTCATAATGGTTGCCGGGTTAGAGTTAACCAAGATAACTCGATAACCCTCTTCGCGAAGCGCTTTACACGCTTGAGCACCTGAATAGTCAAACTCACAGGCCTGCCCGATGACGATAGGGCCGGCGCCTAGTATTAGAATACTCTTTATGTCGGTACGCTTTGGCATTTAATTCTTTCCGTTCTCTAAGAGTTAGGTTGTAAATAGCTAAGGTGCTCACTCACAACAAAATAGGTTCACTTTCAGCAAGTATTTTGCTGACTAAACAACAGTACTAATTACTTAGCACGAGCTCTCATCGTATCGATGAAGCGGTCAAACAAAGGCGCGACATCATGCGGGCCCGGGCTCGCTTCGGGATGGCCCTGGAAACTAAACGCTGGAGTATCCGTGCGTTCAATACCTTGTAAGGAACCATCAAATAGAGACTTATGTGTTGCTTTTAGACAATCTGGTAGTGAACTCTCGTCCACTGCAAAACCGTGGTTCTGACTGGTAATCATCACAGTTTTGTCTTCTAGATTCTGTACCGGATGGTTCGCACCGTGGTGACCAAACTTCATCTTTTCAGTCTTCGCGCCACTCGCTAGCGCAAGTAGCTGGTGACCTAAGCAAATGCCGAATACCGGAACCTTGGTTTCCAGTATGTCTTTGATTGCTGCAATCGCATAATCACATGGCTCTGGATCGCCCGGGCCGTTAGATAGAAACACTCCGTCAGGTGACATAGCCAGTACATCCGCAGCAGGCGTTTTCGCTGGAACAACTGTTAGTTTACAACCACGCTCCGCGAGCATTCTTAGAATGTTATTCTTAACACCAAAGTCATAAGCCACAACATGGAATTCTGTTTCGCTTTGCTCGCCATACCCGTCAGTTAGTGACCACTCAGCTTCTGTCCAAGAGGCCTGTTCAGTGCGTGTCACCTCTTTCGCCAAGTCCATACCTTTTAGACCAGGGAACGACTTCGCAGCGGCTAGCGCCTTTTCTTCACTAATGTCATCACCAGCG
>NZ_LWGA01000685.1:0-4307 GCF_001635235.1 Oleiphilus sp. HI0117
TCCTCTGGTAGCTGACGGTGACGGCAATATCAGTCTGGACACCGCTCAAAGCTACAACTTTGGTTTCGCGATTCATGACGATTACAGCAACGGCCGTTTCCATCATGTATCACTTGGGTACAAATTGGGCTTCGATAATGCCGATGTAGAAATCAATGCAGTTAAGCAATAAAAGCTAGTAAATAAGAAAACGGTGAGCGTTATGTGGATGAGATCAGTCAAAAAAACAGGTAAGGGATTGGCAATAGTGCTATTCGCGAACTTGTTGCTGGCGGGCGTCTCATCTGCAGAACTTGTTGAAGTAAAGACACACAAGATGCGTTTCATACCGGAAGTTGTAACAGTCAATATTGGCGATACGGTGCGTTGGCTGAATGTCGAGAAGAGGCAGTATCACAGCGTATGGTTTGAAGGTTTGGGAGAGCCTGAAGGTGAATACTTCTGGCCCGAAGAAAGCGTTGAACGCTTATTTGATCGCGCTGGTGTCTTTGACTATCGCTGCGGACCTCATCCACAGATGAGGGGCAAGGTTATTGTTAAAAAAGCTGAGCTGAAAGTTTCTGAAGAGCGTGCACTGGAACTGGACTATTTAGTGAAACAAGACTGTGGATCATGTCATGGGATGCTGTTTAAAGGTGGTTTAGGCCCGGCTTTGTTGCCGGAAAATATCAAGGCATATTCGGTTGAAGACTTAATGGCTGTCATCCTACATGGTCGCCCTGGAACGCCAATGCCCCCATGGAAAGCTATTTTGTCTGAGGCGGATGCTAACTGGATTGCTAAAGCTTTGAAGTCGGGAGAAATGATAGATGCGAATTAAAAGCCTTGCAGTGGCCTTACTAAGTATTAGTTTGGGGGCGTGTACTTGTTTGCATACCCAGACGGAGCCCAGGGCAACAGGTGACATGGGCGTCATTATTGAACGTGCTACTGGAAGCGTAAAGATCATCGATACCAGTGACAAGAAGCCCGTCGGCAGCATAGATCAATTGGGAGACCTTTCGCACGCTTCCGTTGTTTTTTCTCGTGACGAACGGTACGCCTATGTATTTGGTCGCGATGGTGGCTTAAGCAAGATCGATATCTTGACTGAAGAGATCAGTAAGCGAGTGATTCAAAGCGGTAATAGTATTGGCGGTGCCATTAGTCAGGATGGATCTTTAGTAGCTGTTTCCAACTACACGCCTGGTGGCGTAAAGGTCTTCGATAGCGAAACGCTTGAGTTGGTGGTGGATATTCCTGCGACAGAATTCATTGACCCAAGAAGCGGTAAAAGCAAACGCTCTAAAGTTGTTGGTTTGGTGGATGCACCCGGAAAGAAATTTGTTTTCAGTCTCTTCGATACGCATGAAATATGGGTGGCAGACTTTTCAGGGGAAGACAGCTCTAAACCCCAACTTACCAAGTACCGAGATACTGGCTTACAACCTTATGACGCACTGATCTCACCCGATGGCCGTTACTACATCGCAGGATTGTTTGGTGAAGATGGTATGTCGAAACTTGACTTATGGCACCTTGAAAACCCGCCAGAAAAGATATTGCCAAATTACGGCCGGGGAGAGCAGAAGCTACCCGTCTACAAGATGCCTCACCTGGAAGGTTGGGCTGTTGCAGGCAACTATGCATTTGTTCCTGCCGTTGGGCAGCACCAAGTATTGGTGGTGGATATGAACACTTGGCAGCAAGTAGACAAAATCGATGTGCATGGTCAGCCAGTGTTTGTCATGGCTAGACCGGATGGTCGCCAAATTTGGGTGAACTTTGCCTATCCAAATAATGACACGCTCCAAGTAATAGATGCTGAAAGCCGCTCATTATTTAAAACACTAAAACCTGGAAAGGGTGTGCTTCATATGGAGTTTACTTCACGTGGTGAGCATGTGTGGGCTTCTGTCAGAGATTTAAACTTGGTGAATATCTATGACACCGAAACCTTGGATTTAATAAATCAGTTTGAGGCGACAAGTCCTAGTGGGATTTTCTTTACCTCTCGGGCGCATCGTTTGGGCTTATAAAGCTCCGGTCGCTCCAAAAACAAGAACAGTGAGAAAGAAAGGTGATGTGATGAATATACAAGCTCCTAGCAATACAGGTATTGAACCCGAAAGAGTCGTTCTGGATGACTTGAGCAGTAGTTTATTAGATTCCTATCAACGTAACTTTCCTATCACTTCACGGCCCTTTGCCGACATGGCAGAGCAGTTGAATTGCTCCGAACCAGATGTATTGACCAAGCTCTTGGCACTTAAAGATAGCGGTATGCTGACGCGCATAGGGCCGGTGTTTGACCATAAGCGAGCCGGGGCTAGTCTCTTGGCGGCTGTGAGCGTTCCATCTGAGCTGACAGAAAAAGTAGCTGCCCAGATTAACGAATATGAAGAGGTGAATCATAACTACGGACGAGAGCATAGTTATAATCTGTGGTTCGTTGTTACGGCACCGACTCCCAAATTTCTGGACTTGATACTGGATGATATGGAAAAGACGATTGGCTTTCCAATCCTACGCTTGCCAATGGAAAAGGCTTATCATATCGACTTGGGGTTTCATGTGGGTGATAGAAAAACGGATCGCCCCTTCACTCAGCACCTTCATAACACGAATAACCGTGAGTCTGGCGAAAAAATTAGACTCATTGAGAGCGGTGATGTCCTTTCTGATTACTTGCAACAGCGACTTCGAGAGCTAATACAAGATGGTTTTCCTTTAACCCGGAAGCCTTTTGAGCGCCTGTCACAGACGCTAAGCCAATATCAAGGTGAAGAGTGTTCAGCTGTTACCGAGTTGCAGGTGATAGATACGCTCAATTACTGGGTACAAAGCGGCCTGATTAAGCGTATAGGGTTGATTACCAATCATCACAAACTTGGTTTTAAAGAAAATGCCATGGTGGTCTGGAATATTCCAGAAGATCAAACTGACAGGATTGGTAAGATTTTTAAAGAATCCGGTTTGGTGAGCTTGTGTTATAAGCGTCGAAGACAGTTACCTGAGTGGCCCTATAATCTCTACTGCATGATTCACAGTCGGGACCGGAATCTGGTTGCAGAACATATTGAAAAACTGGTAGGGCTGGCCGAGCTTAAAAATACTGAGAAAAACATTCTATTTAGTACGCATCAATATAAGCAAAAGGGTGGAGTTTATACGCGCTCGCAAAGGCAGCATAAAATTGAAATAGCCTCACCCGTTGCGAACCTGGCTTCGCTTGTTGCACCCTTATCACTTGCGGGGAATCATTCATGAATGCCATGGATTTGAAGATCATAAACCGTCTCCAGTATGGTTTTCCTATTTGTGAATACCCTTTTGCCGAAGTTGCAAAAGAGCTGGACATAAAAGAATCAGAGTTGATCGACCGAGTTGAGAAGATGCGTGCCGATAAAACGCTAACGCGCTTTGGCCCAATGTACCATGCAGAGCAGTTGGGTGGTGCACTGTCACTTGCCGGTATGGCGATACCGGAAGAGCGCTTTGATGAAGTAGCTGAAATCGTCAATGGCTTTCCCGAGATTGCTCACAACTACAAACGGACTCACGAATTGAATATGTGGTTTGTGATTGCAACTGAGGAACAGGAAGGTAAAGGGCGAGTGATCGAAGAAATTGAACGTCAGACAGGATTTAAGGTCTACGACATGCCGAAGAAGGAGGAGTTCTATGTTGGATTCTATCTCGACCTCGAATGATTTTTATCGCCCTCAAGCGGAGGACTTACCTATGGAGGAGGAAGAAAACTACTCACTATCGAGTATAGATCGCGAGTTGATCGTCTTGACTCAGGAGGGTTTGCCTCTTGCCCCACGACCTTATCATGTGCTGGGTTTGATGTTGAATATATCTGCCGATGAGGTGATGGCGCGTCTGCAACGTATGTTAGATAAAGGGATTATTCGAAGAATCGCTGCAGTACCCAATCACTACAAACTGGGCTTTAAAGTAAACGGTATGACTGTGTGGGATGTGTCCGACGAAAAGGTGAGTGAATTAGGACAAGCTTTGGGCGATTTATCCTTTGTTAGTCACTGTTATCACAGGCCCCGCCACTTACCGCTATGGAGGTATAACCTCTTTGCCATGGTTCATGGTAAAACTAAACAAGAAGTTGCGAAATATATAGAGCAGATCAATCAGCTATTGGGTGATGACTTACGAGCGAGCGATGTGCTCTACAGTACCAAAATATTAAAAAAGACCGGTCTACGAATCGGTCAGAGAGAAGCGCCACCTAGCGCTAAAAAGACCTGAACAGAGACCAATAGAATAAGGCGAAGTGCCATGTTTAGAATTAGCCAGTACATGAA
>NZ_LWGA01000686.1:0-17426 GCF_001635235.1 Oleiphilus sp. HI0117
GGATTCCTTAGTCATAAGAGCAATTCCTACATGGATAATTAATGGTTAAATCACATAATCCAATTATTACGATTTATTTTAAGTATTGAATCATCACATACAGCAAAAAACTTACATCGTAAAGATTATAGGTAGTTGGCTCAGGAAGATAGTGTCAGTATCAAAATAGTTTTTGTGTGCTCCCGACACCTTAAGTGGGCTAAGAACACCTTATTAAACAAAAAACCGTTAACCAGATAACATTTTAGTATGCTTATACTAAATTTTATCACTATATTCCAACACCTAATGTTGTTTTTAAAACATTACAACCTCTTTTCATACACACATGGAGTTTTATTAAACGTATGAACCTACACCTTAAAACATTATCTTTATTGCTTCCGCTTACCCTACTGACTGCCTGTAAGAATGAAATCACACCAGAATGGGAGCAATATTACTCTCATGCCAGTAGCAATGAATCTCGAGTTGAGTGGCTATCAAATGTCGCCGTCGATGGTTATGGAGAAATAATCAGCGGCGGATCAACGATCCGAACAGGCACGGACCGCCAACAAAATATTTTGCTGGTTAAGCGAAGCAGTGATGGTGAATTAATCTGGTCAACCGATATTGACCTTGCGAAAGGCAACTATCGAAGTGACGATAAGATAACTGATCTCACCCTAGATAGTGACGGTAACAGCTATGCCATTGGTGTTAGCTATATTGTCGAAAATGACATTCAACGCTATGGCTCTTTCCTCGTTAAAGTAGATACTTATGGAGAACTAGTGTGGTCTATTGAGCTATCTAAACACGATGATGCGCGCGATCTAGAGATCCATCAAGACCAGTTATATGTTACAGGTTTTGCCACCCAAGTGTTTAACTTAGATGGCGTCAAACAACTTAAAATTGAACATGAGAAAGCATGGGATATCGAGGTTAATGATGCCGGCGACATCCATATTGTCGGCGCAGAAAAAGCAGCGAAATACAATGCTGCAGGGCAACTGGCCTGGGCTGTTGATTTACCTGCAGACCTTTACCTTCAAGCCGCTCTCGCAGTCCTATCTGATGACAGCATTGTTATCGCGCACAATCAACAAGATGATTCAACACGCATAGCCGGTATCAGTCCAAACGGTCAACCATCCTGGAGTAAAACCTACTACCCGCCACAACAAAGTTATGGACTACCGGGCCCGGCTTTACTGAAGGCAGATTGGCGAGACAATGTAGTGCTCAGCCTTTCTAACGACAAGTCCAGACGCCTAGTTAAATTGAATGAGCAAGGGCAAGAGCTGTGGCAAACCACGAGCCAAAATATTGTTCAAGACTTAGCGCTTGATGAAGACAGTGCAGTGTATGTTGTCGGTGGTGGTAACAACGAGAAATTTGATTCAAGTGGCCAGTTCATCGGTGCAACCGTAGCGACCTCAGGCACTCAAATCACGACAGGCTCCATCGCATTAGAAGGCAATAATATGTACATTGGATATAGCGCAGTCAAGGACGGTGAAATTCAACATTATTTAGCGAAGTTCTTGAACCAATAGAAATACCCAGTCTCACCCTTAAAACAGATTGAACAGGTTTAAATATGAGGTGTTAAGCGAAGGCCTAGATGGAATAGGCCTTCGCGATGAAATCTAGGTTATGCCTTGAGGCTTTGTAAGAACGCGGAAACCATGGAAAGAAAACCCCGCAATTGTCGCAATGCATGACCCTAAACGACGGCACTTCAATTTACTTAAGGTAAGTGCTAAGAGGCTAATCCGAAATACTCTGTCAACGAAGGAATGGGTTCAACATTCGACCAAAAAAGCCCGTCATTTTCAAAGGAGCATCCATCACAGCAAAGCATATACAGTCTTCTTCCATATGCGCTCTTGGCTGGTGAATAGTCTGGGTGTCGGCCAAAATGAAATCATCTTTATGATAATCACCTGCTTTATCGCAAAAACTACCACGCATCACCAAGGTAAATTCATTGCCCTCATGTGTATGCTCTGGGAGTTCTTTGCCTGCAGCGATTCGATAAAACTTAGCGGTGTAGCGTTCATCGGAAATAGGTAATACAAACTCTTTTATGCTGCTTGAAAAGCCTGACCACGATAACTGGTCGAAGTCTTTATCAACAAACCGCCTCAGTGGCGGTGGAATCTCGACCTGCTGATTCGCTGAGTTCAAAGGTTTGTCATTCGCGACAGGATCATCAAGCCGCGCGAGAATATTGTCTAGTACGTTCGCGCCAACCGGCTCAGGCTCCAGGCTAGATAATATATCACCGCCTAAGCTTTCGTAACGTCGTACTTTTGCGGCACACGAACCGCAAGTTTCGATATGACAAGCAACGATAATACCCAAAGCATTAGGTGCCTGCCCAGCAGCGAACTGCATTAAAAGGTCATCGGAAGGATGATAATTAGCCATGTCATATGCTCTTTTGCCAAGTTATCTAGCTTTTTCATTGCTAGTCTGAGTCTCGATTTAATCGTGCCAAGGGGCAAGTCCAATTCCCCTGCAATTTCACTGTGTGATTTCCCTTCAAAGTAAACCTTGTAGACAATCTGTTTTTGCTCGTCAGGTAAGGCTGTGATTAAGTTACGAACAATCAGCGCATTTAGATCACTTTCGACTTCACTTTCTAGAGATTCACCACCCTCTTCATAAAACAAGTCATCAGATTGGACCAAATCAGGGCGACCCTTACGTGCAATATCAATACGTTTGTTACGAACAATCGTATATAACCAGGTAATCGCAGTGCCGGATTCTGGCTTAAAGGTATGCGCTTTTCGCCATGCGGTTAACATGCACTCTTGTAATAGCTCCTCGGCATCTGCTGAGTTCGAACCACACTTAATGGCATACGCTTTCAAGCGTGCAGAGCTTAAGTTAAATAGTTCTATAAACGCACTACGGTCTTGATTTTGAGCAATACTCATTAACAAGGCGTTTAACTTTTGGTTTTCTGGAGTGATGGTAGCCACCGGGCCTTCCTGCAAGAAATCTACGTTTGAATCATTCCTGAAATGTAAAGCATATTACTATTTGGGTAAACCCATAAATCCAATATCTGAGCTATGCCGTATAGTTAGTAGAATCTTTTAATACTTAGGTGAGACATGAAATCAGACGTAGTTATGGACACAGTTATGGACGTAGTCATAATTGGTGCAGGCATGGCAGGATTAACGGCTGCTAAGCAGTTACAACATAGAGGCAAAAAGGTAGCGGTGGTCGAAAAGTCACGCGGAACTGGCGGCAGGCTCTCATCAAAGCGCTTACCACTACCTGACGACCAAAGCCTTACGTTTGACCTCGGCTGCCCTAGTTTCTCTAGCGAAACACCACAATTTAAAGCTCAACTTGATAAGTGGCTGGCCGATGAGCTTATCGTTCCCTGCGCCAATCAGCCAGAGTACTATGTTGGCCGAGAGCGAAACTCCAGCATCACGCGCCACATTGCTAAAGACCTGAACATTCACTTTTCCACCCGGGTTTGTCGCCTCGAAAAGGAACGTGAGCTTTGGCAGGTTTACACTGAATCACCTACTGGCGAGCAGCTGTTCTGCACAGCAGAGCACATTGTAATCGCAACGCCACCTCAACAAGCTTACGACCTATTACCCAAAGGCAATAGTCTCTGCCCTCTAATCGAGCACATTAAAATGGAACCACAATGGGTACTTCTCTTGGCCGTTCGTAGCAGTACAGAACTAAAAATAGATTCTGCACAGCACCCAAATATTAAGTCAATTTCGCCAGAGCACGTTAAACGAGGTGCTAAGCCAGACGATTCAGTGCAGTACTATCAAGTCCAAGCTGGCGAAGAGTGGAGCCAAGAAACAATTAATTGGGAACGAACACGCGTTGAAAGCTATCTATTGAGTGAGTTCGAAGCACTATGCGAACAAAAAATAGATATCATCGTTTCACACTTACATCGCTGGCTATATTCTCTGCCGAGTAATACCCCCATCGACAATAAAGAGAACTACCTTACATGTAGTGAAAAAATACACCTCAGTGGAGACTATCTTGCCACGAATCAATCCCGCCACGGACTTGAGTGCGCCTATTTAAGTGGCATATCGGTAGCAAAACAGATCTAATTTCATTCGGCCTGCGTATGATATACAAGGTTCGTAGTATAAGATATTGGCAACATAAAATAGCAACAAAAAGGGATAATATAAGATGACGCAAGAACATTTACTCAACCTAATCTGGTTTAGAAGTGATCTAAGGGTTTATGATAACCCGGCGCTTTCGGCTGCCATGTCATCCGGGCCTAGCATTGCTGTTTATGTGATATCTGAAGAAACCTGGGATGCCCACAATGAGTCGCCAGCTAAACGATCTCTTATCCTGCGCCAACTAGAAATACTCTCTGGCGCTCTCAGCGAGCTTAACGTTCCCTTTTATGTTCTTACAGCAGAATCCATGCAAAAACTGGAATCGAGTATTTCTGAGTTTGCCAGCCAGCTGAAAGTTTCTCACCTTTTCTACAATGAAGATTATGGACTGAACGAGCGCCGACTCGCCAAGTCGGTATCTGAAAACTTACGTAATCACGGCATTATCAGCCAATCTTTTCATGATCAATGCATCGTTTCTCCGGGCACCTTGAGGAACCAGAAGGGAAGCTACTATCATGTATTCTCGGCATTTAAACGTGCATTTTTAAAGCAGTCGAAGACTTTATCCAGGCACCTGGTCAACAAACCCTCGCCACAACCGCCCTTAACAGTCAAAGCACCAAACTTGAATGTTGCGACGTTTCAAGTCGATTCTCGGTGGGACCATCATTGGCCCGCAGGAGAAGATCACGCTCACGAGCTACTTAATAACTTCATGGAAGAACGCGCAGCCTCTTACCATAAGGCCAGAGATATTCCCTCGCTCGACGCGACAAGTTCACTGTCTCCTTATCTTGCAACGGGTATCGTAAGCACATCACAGTGTTTAAGATCAGCACTAAGCTATAATCAAGGCGAGTTTGAAGGGCGTAATGAAGGCGTCAACACCTGGATAAACGAACTACTATGGAGAGAATTCTATCGCCACCTCTTGTACGCTTATCCGAGGTTGAGCATGCATAAGCCGTTTAAGAAAGAAACAGATCAGCTACCTTGGCGTAAAGACCATCGTTTGTTTGAACAATGGAAGGCTGGAAAAACAGGCTACCCCATCGTTGATGCTGCCATGCGCCAATTAAAAGAAAAAGCCTGGATGCACAATCGACTACGCATGATTACCGCGATGTTTTTAACAAAGCACTTATTAATTGATTGGCGACTCGGTGAAGCGTACTTTATGGAAATGCTAGTCGATGGTGATTTGGCGTCCAACAATGGTGGATGGCAATGGTCAGCCTCGACAGGCGTCGACGCGGTTCCCTACTTCAGAATTTTTAACCCCACACGCCAGTCTGAACGCTTTGACCCCCAAGGACAGTTTATAAGACGCTATGTTCCTGAACTACAAACCTTGGATAGCAAGTCAATACACCAACCAACTAAAGAACAGAGAGCTGCATGCGCTTACCCCGCAGAAATAGTCGAACACGCCCTGGCAACGTCACAAACGAAAGCGGCATTTAAATCGCTTCACAAACAAGCTGATACTGAACAGCTTCCTCTTTTGGACTATTACTCATGAACGATACACCGAGCAGTAAGACTAAAGCGGGTCACTCAACAAGGCTAATAGGTAACCTTATTAGCTGGTTTGACTCTGAGTCTTACTCACCTGACCCCAAAAGGGAGCACGCTACCAACACCGTAAACTGGATGCGTTGCATGCCATTTATTGCCGTCCACTTAGGCTGCCTAGGTGTCATCTGGACAGGCTGGAGCCCCGTCGCCATTGCGATCTGTTTAGCCGCTTTTTGGCTAAGGATGTTTGCGGTCACCGCGTTTTATCACCGCTTTTTTTCTCACAAGAGTTACAAGGCCAACCGCTTTTGGCAGTTTTGTTTTGCCGTGCTAGGCAATTCAGCGTCTCAAAGAGGCCCGCTTTGGTGGGCCGCTCATCACCGGAATCATCATAAGCACTCAGATGAAGAGTCAGACTTACACTCTCCCATTGCTCATGGTTTTTGGTGGAGTCACGTCGGATGGTTCATGAGCGATGAAGGGTTTAAAACCGATTACAGTGTCATAAAAGACCTAGCGAAGTTCCCTGAACTCCGCTTTCTAAATCGCTTTGATAGCCTAGTGCCCGTTCTCTTCGCAATCGGCATGTACATGCTGGGTGAATACTTGGCTTATGCTTTACCAAACTCAGGCGTTAATGGTTTACAAATTCTGGTTTGGGGCTTCTTTATCTCTACAGTATTTTTGTTTCACGCCACCTTCACCATTAACTCTCTTGGTCACGTATGGGGATCAAGGCGCTTTGAGACAAAAGACCAAAGTCGGAATAATGCTTTCCTTGCACTGCTTACCCTGGGAGAAGGCTGGCACAACAATCATCACCGCTTTGCCGTCTCTGCAAGGCAGGGTTTCTACTGGTGGGAGATTGATATTTCTTACTTGATACTGCGTCTATTGAGCTTTTTTAGAATTATTTCTGATCTGAACCCTGTGCCTTCTCGTATCCTAGAAGAAGGTAGACAAAAACGTTCAAGCATAAACGTTCATACTTAAAAAGGCACAATCATCATGTCAGTCGTCGTTATAAAGTCAGAAACACCCGCTAATGTTGTAGAGCGATTCAAGCACCTCTTCCACACGCTCGATGCGAATAACTGCGATAGTGGAATCATTGAAGCAGTCTACGAACCAGACGTATTATTCGAAGATAGCTTTCATCGGATAGAAGGCGTAGCTAACTTTCAAGGGTACTGCGCGTCACTGTATCAGAACTTACTTTCCTGCCAGTTCACCTTCCATGACCAGTGGGTTAAAGACAATGATGCCATGTTAAATTGGACCATGAAATATGCTCACCCGAAGCTAAATAAAGGCAGAATAATCACGATTGAAGGGGCAAGCCTAATACGTTTCAACGACAAAGTGTACTACCACAGAGACTACTTTGATGGCGGGCAATTGCTCTATGAGCACATACCGGTCATGGGGAAACTTATCCAAACTCTAAAATATTTTATGAAGTAGCAGGAGCCGACAATGCTGAATGATATTGAACGTATTTGGGTAATTGGTGCTAGCACCGGGATTGGAAAAGCGCTCGTCACCGCCTTGGCGAAGTTTGATAAATCAATCATAACAAGCGCTCGCTCAGAAGATAAACTAGACGCGTTGTGCGGACAGACACCATCAAAGTGCGAGCCACAAACGCTAGATATCACCAATGATAGTGCTTGCCAAGCCGTCGTAGAAAAGCTGCAAAGCACTTATCCGTCGATTGATATGGTCGTCGTGAACGCGGGTACGTGTGAGTATATCGATTCAGACGAAATTGATATGAGCAGTATCAAACGCGTGATGGACACCAATTTCACGGCCGCTGTTTCGACCATCAATGCAGCGCTGCCCCTGTTGCGCGAATCCGCCAAACAAGGAAAAACGCCAAAACTGGTCGTGATGTCGAGCAGCGTCACCTATCAAGCGCTTCCCAGAGCACATGTCTACGGCGCTTCAAAAGCGGCACTACGATATTTTACCGAGTGCTTAAAAATAGATTTACAGCAAGAAGGCATTGACGTTCATCTAGTGAGTCCGGGGTTTGTCAAAACACCTTTAACCGATCTCAATGATTTTCCAATGCCACTACTCATGGAACCCGAAGAAGCTGCCAGTCGAATTATTTCCGGACTTGAAAGAGGCATTTTCGACATACATTTTCCGCAACGATTTACTCGAACACTGAAGCTGATCTCTTTGTTACCTGATCATCTTCGCTTTTCTTTACTTGCCAAGTTATCGCGCAATGCATCTCAGGCCGATTCTTCTACAAGAACAACTCAGTCAATCGCGACGACAAACCCTCAGGATCACCAGCAATGAATCAGAACCCTTCTCACCAGCACCTTACAAACCAACGCATTGCGGTCATCGGATCAGGCATCGCGGGCCTGACGTCTGCCTATCTTTTGAGTAAGCGTCATGACGTTAGCTTATTCGAATCGAACGACTATATTGGCGGCCATACCCACACCGAACACGTACAATGCCAAGGCAAAAGCTACCCGGTGAATACAGGTTTTATCGTTTTTAATGACTGGACCTACCCTAACTTCATCAAACTAATGGACCAGCTAGGCGTTACAAGCGAAGATTCAGACATGAGCTTCAGTGTACGATGTGAAAACACTGACCTTGAATACAATGGCACCAACCTAAACAGCTTATTCGCGCAACGAAGTAACCTGTTCCGCCCTAAGTTTCTGAGGATGATAAGCGACATCCTTAAATTCAACAAACAAACGGTTGAGAGCTTGGAAGCGGGTACACTCGACACTGAGCAAAGCCTAGGTGAATTCATTGAACAAAATGGCTATTCCGACGCGTTTAAAAACTATTATATTGTTCCAATGGGAGCGGCTATCTGGTCTGCATCTGTCGATGTAATGCTATCGTTTCCCTTAAAATTCTTTATTCAGTTTTTTAAGAATCACGGCATGTTAAGTGTCGATGATCGACCGCAGTGGAGGGTACTAACGAATGGTTCAGAGTCTTACATAGCACCGATTACACAGCGTTTTAAAGACAACATTCACCTTAACAGCAATATCATAAAGGTAACACGAAGCCCTAGCGAGGCGGCCATTACCTTTAGCGACCATTCTGTGCAGACCTTTGATCAGGTCATCTTTGCCTGCCATAGCGATCAAGCCTTACGGCTACTCGGCGATGTGTCTGAAAAAGAGAGCGAGATTCTTGGCGCAATCCCCTATCAGGACAACAGCGTCACTCTGCATACAGATACTCGCCTCATGCCTAAGAAAAAACTGGCCTGGGCGGCTTGGAATTATCATATTCCTCAGCGCGCTAATGATTGTGCCATGGTGACTTACAACATGAACATCCTGCAGAACTTCGACGACGCTCCCGAAACATTTCTAGTTACTCTAAACAGGACCAATGAAATAGACCCCAGCAAGATCATTCGCACGTTCAACTACAGCCACCCGGTCTTTAGCCAAGACGGCGTCAAAGCACAGGCGCGTCATCATGAAATAAGTGGTAACCCTGAGTCTGGTCATGGACGCACACACTATTGTGGTGCCTATTGGTTCAACGGCTTTCATGAAGATGGGGTCAATAGCGGACTTCGCGTCGCAGAGGCTTTCGGAGAAACACTCTAGTGAGCAAAATAAAGCACAGCTCAATATATAGAGGATCGATACGGCATCGTCGTTTTTTGCCCAAGAAACACCAGTTTCGCTACCCCTTGTTTATGCTCTATCTTGACTTAGACGAGTTAGAATCGCTGTGTAAATCGAAGTGGTACTGTTCACTCGAAAAGTTCAATATTGTCTCGTTTCGTCGCGATGATTATTACTCACCCGAATCGGGCGATTTAAAACAAGCCGTCATTAACAAAGTGACGAACAATCTCACCGAACAAGGTTTATCTGCGCCGGAAATTGAACACGTCAGAATGCTGTGCCACGCCCGCTATTTCAATGCAGTCTTTAACCCTGTCACCTTCTACTACTGTTTTGACAAAGCTAACAAGCTGGTTTCTATTTTGGCTGAAATCACCAACACCCCATGGGGTGAACGGCATGCTTATGTGCTACCCGTAGGTCAATCGGGAGAGTATGGCTCGTATGCCCTGAAAGCACAAAAATATCACCACTATGAGTTTCCCAAAGTTTTTCATGTTTCGCCGTTCAACCCTATGGATATGACCTATCACTGGACCTTTGATGAGCCAAACCAAGGGCTAAGAGTGCATATGGATAACACCCAGCGCGACGAACAAAACGAAAAGCACTTTGACGCCACGTTAGTGATGGAGCGATACGATTTCACAAACTATTTAGCCAGCACACTGATCCGATTTCCGTTTATGACCGTAAGAGTAAGCATGGGGATATATTGGCAAGCGTTAAAGCTATGGCTAAAGCGCATACCATTTTACGATCACCCTAACTTAAGCAAATAAGATAACAACGAATGCCCGTAAAGGAGACATCGAGATGAGTCCCACAAGCCTAGTGAGTCACGCCAAAAAGCAATCAAAATTCAGTGTAAGTAGCGTCGCCCGAAAACTCGTACATAAGCAGCTACAAAAACTGCACACGGGGACAATTGTCATTGTTGAACCAGGCGCACGTACACTCTTCGGAGAACCACTTTCTCCCAATGACCCGCTTTATTCCGAGCTACATATTCTTGATGAAAATTGTTATCTAGATATTATGACGGGCGGCAGCATAGGCGCGGCAGAAGCCTATATGTCAGAAGACTGGAGCTCACCGGATCTAACTAAACTAGTGCAAGTCATGGTCCAGAACCGTGATATTCTAGATCAAATGGAAGGCGGCTTCGCCCTGCTATCCCGGCCCTTAACTAAAGCCTTTCACCTCTGGAACCAAAATACCGAAAAAGGCTCCAAGCGAAATATCGCTGCGCATTACGACCTGGGTAATGATTTATTTAAGACCTTCCTGGACCCGACAATGATGTATTCCTCTGGCATCTTCCCTAGCGAACAGGCAAGCATGGAAGAGGCATCACAATACAAGCTTAAGACTATCTGTGAAAAACTAAACCTATCTGAATCTGACCATGTGGTTGAAATTGGCTCTGGCTGGGGCGGGTTCGCCATCTATGCTGCCAAGCACTATGGCTGCAAAGTCACCACCACCACGATCTCTGATAAACAACATGAGTTAGCACAAACACGGATCAGCGAAGCAGGCTTAAGCGATAAAATCACACTTCTAAAGCAAGACTATCGTGAGCTAGAGGGGCAATTCGACAAGCTCGTTTCAATAGAAATGATCGAAGCGGTTGGCTGGCAATACTATGACACCTTTTTCGCGACTTGCGCCTCACTGTTGAAACCAAATGGCGCGATGCTGATTCAAGCCATCACAATTGAAGACCAGCGTTTCGAGTACGCCAAACGCAACGTCGATTTTATTCAGCGTTATATCTTTCCTGGTAGTTGTATTCCTTCAATTCAGGCTCTCACTAGCTCATCGATGAAGGCCAGCGACCTACGACTCGTTTATCAAGAGGACTTTGCGGAACACTACGCTAGAACACTGCTAGCATGGTTGGATTCATTTAATAAAGCCTCAGCGACCATCACAGAGCTAGGCTATAGCAAAGAATTTAAACGTATGTGGGAGTTCTACCTCTGCTACTGCGCAGGAGGTTTCAAAGAGCGCTCTATCGGCGTATCTCATATGTTATTCGCTAAACCAGGTTATAGAAACGAGCCCCTGTCTCGCATATAAGGCAGTGATAAGCGATATAGCCAACCACACCATTAAGGAGTCTACTCAATGTCTCGGGAACAACTAAATAGGCTCCTCAATGCGGTGTTATTCCAAAGCTGTTGGTTTCTGGCAATTTTATCAGATTGGTACCTGGCGCTCTGCGCATTCGCCTTGCTATTAGTGCATTTCGTTCGAACAAACGCATCGACTCACAACTCATTAAAACTCTTGTATATCGCGTGTATCGGCATTCTGATCGACAGCTTGCTTATGCATCTAGGCGTTTACCAGTTTCCGAACCCCGAGTTAAGAACCAACGATTTTATAATTCCCTTGTGGTTAATCATAATGTGGTGTGCGTTTACGCTCACACTGCTTTCGTCGCTGCAATGGTTTTTAGCCAAGCCATATTTTTTCATCTGCTTATGTTGCATTTCCGGACCCGCTTCATACCTGGCAGGCCGTCACTTCGGCGCGCTTCACTTTGCAGACGCCTCCCTTATTTTCATCATCCTAGAATGGTTCGTAGTCGGAGTTCTGTGTACTGCAATCTTCCCCTCTTCACCAAAGGAGGATCTGCCAGCCCAAGGAGGCAAATATGCAAGCTATTAGCAGTTTCTCAATTGCCAGTTTCTTTGTGCTCTCTTCGCTTTGCGCTCAGCTACAAGCTGCGCCAAGCGATATCAAAGTCGTTCAGTTTGAGGGCAAAGCGTATTCGCTAGACAGTGACGAGTTGCTGTACTCAGAGCACCACTATATAAACCTCAATCGATCAAATCAGTATGACAATGCATATGTCGAATACAAGGCGCCAGACGGAGAGGTCTTTGCGAAGAAAGATCTGGATTTCTCGAAGCATAAATTAATACCCGACATGAGCTTTATCGACCTCCGCTCGAATCAAACAAGTCTTCTGACCAAAACTGACAATCAGGTAAAGATTGAACACATCAAAAAGAAAGACCTGCAGCATGAAACGATAAGCATTGATAACAGCAAGCGCATTGTCGCCGATGCAGGCTTTGATCGTTTGGTCATCAAATATTGGCAGCACTTGCTAGCGGGAAAGAAGATCAAATTTGAAATCCTGTCGCTTGATCGGTCTGAGTTAATTGGTTTCAAACTAGAGACTGTTGATATTAATGAAGAACGCTTGCAACTATCCATTAAGCCGCAAAGCTGGCTAATCGGACTAGTGATGGACCCGATTTACCTGCACTATGAACGGTCCTCAAAACGTTTATTGGAATACAAAGGGCTGACCAACATCCTAAGAGAAAAGAACGGCGAGTTAAAAACAGATAATTATGTGGCGCATATTAAATACCATTACTTCTGAGTTCAATTCTTCTATTGGTTGGCAAGCGCTGCTTGACGTCCGCTAAGTGCCAAAAGCAGGCCTTGGTACTTCTCTCAGCTTTGGCTGAATATTACTGATACGAACTTTTATCCCAGTATCAAAAAATGGTGAATAGCGGTCATAAGAATCGAGCCTATTTTCCTCGAAACCTTACATTACTTAAAACAGGAAAGCAGACCTTTAGCTTTTGATGGTGCCTAGGTCAGGTTCTAAAAAATAGCTACCTCGAGCGTTTTATTAGTATCCTTTAACTCCAAAGGCATGATTCGCAGCACGGATCAACAATGGAAAATGACCGCTCTGCCCAAACTCCAGCCCTAGATTTGAGATAGTTATGCTAATTTTGTACAAGTTGAACTCCGAAATTTTAGTCTCTAATACAAATCCATTTGATACCCATACATCGTATTAAACCTTTTGGTTGATAAACTCATTAACTCCATGACGAAGAAGATGATGATGAAGATGATGATAGAAAAGCATCGCGTCGCTCGGCGGAGCTTTTCGACAGGTCCCGTGGTAGCGGCTTATGAACTCAAGGTGGACGCGGGGGAGGTGCGGCGAGATAACGCTCAAGTCGCTCTGGCGGCAAAATTGGATGCCCTGCACGAGTCTCTTGTCTCGCTCCCACCAGTACCTTTGCTTACCGACGATCCGACAGAGAGCAGCCGTAAAAGCAGCAGTCCACTGTTACTGGCACGATCCATGGCATCCGCCCAGTCCTTTCTTCGAAAGAAGTTCCATTTGTGGTCTTTTGGTCCACCACCGCGGGGCATTTACATTCATGGACCGGTCGGGGTCGGTAAGAGTTTTCTAATGGATCTCTTTTACGCGTCGGTTAATGTTCCTGATGATGATTCTCGCTGTAATAATTCCAGCCACAAACACGCAAAAATTACCAAACGCCGCGTCCACTTTCATGAATTCATGCTAGACGTCCATCATCGAATCTTTGTCTACAAAAAGAAGCACCCAAGGGGTGATGCTATTCCCATCATTGCGAAACAATTGGCACAAGAAGCCCAACTCCTCTGTTTCGATGAATTTCAAGTGACAGACGTTGCCGATGCCATGATTTTGAAAAGACTGTTTTTATTATTATTGGATTGGAATGTCGTGGTAGTGGCCACCTCGAATCGCTCCCCCGATGCCTTGTATAAGGGAGGCATTAACCGATCCCTCTTTATGCCATTCATAGACATGTTAAAACACACGTTCGACATTTTTTCCATGGAGGGTTCCACTAAGGATTATCGACTCGAAACTCGAGCGGATGGTCAATCCTATTTTTGGTCAAACAAGGATGTTCATGGCGATAATAATAGTAATAACAACACGCAGGCGAAGTTGGAAGAAATATTTGGTGGCACTGCATCCGGAACTGAGGCTGAGGTCATTCAAGTTCGCTTCGGTCGCACCGTCCAGGTCGCCCGATTGAATGACCGGTGCGCCTGGTTTGACTTTTCCGAGTTGTGCTACCAACCGCTCGGCGCGGCCGATTATCTTTCCCTCTGCGACCGATTTCCGGTCCTCATTATGGACAGCGTCCCCCAATTGGGCGCCAACCACCTCAACGAAGCGCGACGATTCGTGAACCTCATTGACGCGTGTTATGAATCTCGCACCCGCTTGGTGCTAGCGGCACAAGTCCCGCTCGACGAATTATTTGTCGATTTTGAAGCGCAAGTCGAAAGCAGAGATGGAGATGTAGAATTGTTTGTCAGTGAGAAGGGGGGAAACTCGAGTTCCTTTGCGACGACCATGATTCGCACCAAAGAGGGGGAACATTTGGAGTGGTCGGCGACGGGTCTAATTGGCGTGTCACTGGCACAATTCTCGTCCGCCAATGATCTCGCCTTTTCCTTTCGACGAGCCGCGTCTCGATTGGTAGAAATGGGTGGAAAGAAATGGGGGCGGCAATGACGACTGTGGAGAGGCTGAATTAAGTGGCTAAAGACCTTGTGAATGTCAGCTTCGCGGACGTTTAGGCCCTTAGAACTGACTTCTTGTGTTGATGTCGTGTCGAGGCAGCATTGTGCCTGGGCCTACTATTGAAGATTGATGCCAGTTTGACCTGATTGTCATAGAAATTCAGACACTGATAGTTCTAGCTTTGGAGTTAAAGCAGTCATTCCTTATAGTATATTCTCTAAGAATCGAGTGCGTATTTGGTCTATATCACCATTTTTTTGCATTTTACGAAGCACTTTATCTAAAGGTTCAACTATATTGAGATTATTTTTATGCAAGTAATGATAAAGCTTTTCTGAATATAAGACTGGGCTGACAACTTTAACGTTCTCGAACGGTTCGGTTAGGAGAGCCTTCAACGCGTTAGCTTCAGGCAGTAAAGTGTATTTAACTCTCCCCAGAGCGACCATACTGAGAGCTTGATTGGTGTTAACAACAAAAGTGCACTGGATTTTATTATCTTCAACCAGCTTTTCTACTAACTTGACTCCTTTTACGCAAACAACGTCATGCCCAAGATCTTTAATCTTGCTTACTCTTTCGCTACTGTGTTTTCCAAGAGCAATTATATTAATCATATTGATTGCGGTAGGTACTGCATTTAAGTTGGGGTAGCTTGAATGCAGGTTGCCAATACGTGATACCTCCCCATCGAACATACCCATATTCGCAGACAATAAAGAGCGAACATTTGGAAGTCTATGGATTTCTACTTGATAACCGATCTTGTTGTATGCTTTTTTCAATACTTGGACTGATATGTCCTGAACAAAGGCATTTTCTGGAGCAGTCAATGCAATCACAGATTGAGGGTGCGCATTCGTGAACCCTAACGAAAATATGGCAAACAATAATAGCTTGGCAGCCAAATTCTTAATGATTTGATATTTCATAAGAAATGATATCCTTTCGCTTCAGGCATCCTCTAAGGTTAGCAATGTAATATGAAACCTGCCAATAACCAATCAATTCAAATGATCTGCAGATGAAACAAGTCAATTATGATCTGCCCATCACTTAGCGGTATCTGTTTATACGAAAGAGTTGCTTTTGCTTATTTTGAATCATTTAGCCAACGATCAAACTGGCTGTTTTATCCGTATCTAAATTGCGCACCTGAAAGGTGACTTAGCGGACTATAAGGAATCACGAGAGTTCAGCTCCTCCTTCCAAGCAGACAAACTTAGATATCCGTTAGCGGGAAATTTTAGATCTCAATAAGATATTCTGAGCCCTCATGAGATACCAATACCGCCAAAGCAGCACAGCAATGAGCGCTTCAAGAACAGCCATTCCTAACAAGCTTGTGTCTGAGCTGAAAAGCGGCAAAGCGATCAACCTAAAGCCTATTAGCCCTGTCGATACTATCGCTGCGAAAAAGACGGCGCCTTCCAAGTAAGGCTTGTAAAATGATGACAGTATCATTGCACAACCGATCCCTACTTGAAGCCCTCCATAGACAGAAAAGAATTCGGCAAGCCCCATCTCACTCTGAAAGTTTATCCCCAAGAAACTGGCGGACAATGTGGGATTTATCGCACACCACAGGCCCGAGGCAAGATATAAGATGCCAACGATTCGATAAGATGTATCGTAAAGTCGGGTAGATAACTTAGTTGTGGTCACTTAGAGTCCTCCATGGACGGCCTTCACAAACCATATAGTTTCCACAGTTTTTTGTACAGCCACGGCAAGGTAAGCGCGCCGCCTTATTTCCTTTATGTGTGCCGGGTTTAACCTGAAACTTACGCTCTTTCATCATATTGCCCTATATGGATTCATTAGAGTTCAAGACAAGACATTGGAATAGTGGTCAAAACGATTTACGAGCAGAACGCCTCAATAGATCACAATTGGCTTAGATTAAGCTCAATAGAGATTAGATATATACCGGCGCGATGTCTCAGCCGGGAGAAAGCGAGTCGTGCGTCTTTTGCCTCGCTCAAAACGAAAAAAACCCACACTAAACAGTGTGGGTATCAATACGCAACTAGGGTAGAAAAAGTGGCTTACTCAGCGAATACAAACTCACTCGCTACAGGGTAGTGATCTGACAAGTCCCAAGTGGTCCAGTGATCCCATTCAATACTACGAGGCGTCAGCATCTTGTTATGAGAATAAACTGGCGCTTGATGCTCGTTTGAATACAACACATAGTCTAAGTACTCATTGTATTGATCATCCGCATAAACATTCACAGGGCCTGCGTAAGAGTAAGGGTACTCGCCTAACGCTGTAGGTTCTGTTGCATTCATAAGCGATAAAAAGTCTACGTGCTCTTGTGGGAAGTTCACCTTATCGACGTTGAAATCTCCCGCCATCAGTACAGGTTGATCTGATGGGATGTTCTTGCTATCTACAAAACCTTTTAGCTGCGCTAGCTGAGAAAATCGAACCGCAATATCATCTGCTGTCGTGTAGGCATGCGTGTGGGTTCCAAACAGGTTATAGATTTTCCCACCCTTATCAATTTTCGCATAGTTCATGCCCTTAGACGCTAAGCAACCATCTGCTCGACATGCATCATAGACAACATCATCGTGATCAATAATCGGGTGACGACTCGCAATGAAAGAGCCACCTGTCAGTAACTTACCAAGCTTGAATGGAATGTCTGTCAGGTAAGGATATTCCTCACTGATCTTGCTTCTAAAATGTGCTGTCAGAACCGGGTCAAAAAGCTCCTGAAATACAACTGCATCGTAGCCTTTTACAAGCTCTGCGATGGTATCCAGG
>NZ_LWGA01000687.1:0-18468 GCF_001635235.1 Oleiphilus sp. HI0117
CAACATCTTTTTATCTGCTATGTTTTATATAAAGTGGGAACGCGCTCTGGGCCGAGCGCTATTCTAGATTAGCTAACTAATCAGTTAGCTTTAGTTACATGAGAGTAAACCTTAATGCAGCAGCAATTTTCACATTCTGAGCCACTCACTTTCGGGCAAATCGTTCACCAATTGCAGCAAGATAAGTGGTTAAGTGAGGAAGATGCGAAGGCGCTGCTGATCGCGCCAAAAGGAAGTGCGCAGGCAAAGCTTCACCCTTTAGAAATCATAGCGAACGCTGAACTAAGTAAACCTTCCGGGGAAGCCATCAGCATAGAATCCTTGCTTAACTGGCTTTCTACATGGAGCGGGCAAGAGGTTTTCCAAATCGACCCTCTGAAAATTGATAGTCAGAAAGTAGCAAACGTGATGTCACTTGCTTTCGCTCAGCGGCATCATATTCTGGCAGTCGAAATCAACTCAGAAGAAGCCGTCATCGCCAGCGCCCAACCTTTTGTTGATCATTGGGAAAACGATCTAAAGCACATTCTCAAGAAGAACATTAGCCGAGTCATCGTCTCTCCTGCTGATCTAAGAAAATATACTGTCGAATTTTATCACCTGGCAAACTCTGTTAATAAGGCTGGCGCACAAACTTCCTCGCAGCATTCACAGAACTTTGAACAAATGCTGGAACTTGGCGCGCAAGGCAACCCGGACGCTAACGATCAACACATCATCAACATTGTTGACTGGCTTCTGCAATATGCTTTTGAGCAGCGCGCTAGCGATATTCACATTGAACCACGCCGGGAAATCTCACAAGTACGCTTTCGAATTGATGGTGTACTGCATAACGTCTATGAATTTCCCGCCAAAGTAGGCATCGCGGTTACCAGCCGCTTCAAGATTCTAGGTCGCCTCAATGTCGCCGAAAAAAGAAAACCACAAGATGGCCGAATAAAAACACGTAACAGCAATGAGAAGGAAATAGAGCTCCGTCTTTCAACCCTGCCTACCGCCTTTGGCGAAAAACTAGTAATGCGTGTTTTCGATCCGGAAGTCTTACAATGCTCATTCTCTGAGTTAGGCTTTTCTAGCGAAGATTTAAAACGCTGGAAGCAAATGACCGGTCAGCCAAATGGCATTATTCTCGTTACCGGCCCGACCGGTTCAGGAAAAACGACAACGCTCTATTCGACCTTGCGTGAACTCGCGACACCCGAAGTTAATGTCAGCACGATTGAAGATCCGATTGAAATGGTAGAACCTGCCTTCAATCAGATGCAGATCCAACAAAATATCGACCTGGATTTCGCCAGCGGCATTAAAGCCCTTATGCGACAAGACCCCGATATCATAATGATTGGTGAAATAAGAGACCTGGAAACAGCCGAGATGGCAATACAAGCTGCCCTGACAGGCCACCTGGTTATTTCGACACTGCATACTAATGACGCACCCAGCGCAATCACGCGATTAATGGAACTCGGCATCCCTCCATACCTAATAAAAGCAACGGTATTGGGCGTGATGGCCCAAAGGCTGGTTAGAACCCTTTGTACGTCCTGCAAGACACCTGTCGAGCTTGAAGAGGAAGACTGGAAAATGCTTACCAGACCTTGGAAAACACCTTTGCCTCAAAATGCGCAACAACCCGTCGGCTGCCAAGAATGTCGACAAACAGGCTATCGCGGTCGAGCAGGCGTTTATGAAATCATGCCCTTATCCGAAAGCTTAAAAGGGCACATACACGAAAGCGGTCAAGTAGCAGAGCTCAGAAAAGAAGCAATTAAAGAAGGGATGTATTCACTAAGGCTAAGCGGCGCAAATAAAATAGCAAATGGCTTAACAACCATTGATGAAGTGCTCAGAGTCACACCAGTCAGCCTTAATCAGCTAATGAGCTAGGGAACACTAGAAGCCCTCCTCCAAACGAAATACTTCGTATGCAGGCTCTTCGTAAGGATGAGCCTGCTTCAATGCTGACACGGCCTGTTTGATACACTCATCCGAACAAACCAATTCAACCTTTAGCTCTTGAACTTTTTCAATTTCATCAATCTGACCAATCGCTGGCTTGCTACCAGATAAAGGTCTAAATTGTCCAGCCCCCAAAGTTTCCCAGCTACACCGATCATAACAACCTATCCTACCTGCACCTGTCAAAAAAACCGCATCCTTAACTTTTTCCGCATTCTCGACAGGCACAAAAAAACATAACTTATACATACCATATACCCTACCGTACACTTGATTCATTTATTAAGGTTACACAGATTTACGTGTAAAGCCCGCCAATACAGGTGTTTCAAACAAGTGTTAGATTTAATTTTAACTTACCCACAAAAACTGTGGATAACTCTGGGGAAAGTTTTTGGGAAAACGCCCTAAACACTGATAAACACTGAACTTCATACAAATTGACACTTTTTTAACCGAAGCAAATAAACCCTTTATTATCAATACGTTAAATATGTCAACAAAGAAAAGTGTAGAAAGCCTCAGTTTTTTACTCACTTATATAGCAAGCGCCTCAAATGTGTGCATAAAAACCAGCAAAAACGTTGTCTTTTTGAGAGCCTGTCAATATTTCGTTATTTGAAACGTAATTTGAAGGTCAATTATCGATCAAGTCGACAAATATTCGACGTCGCAGTTTTCACAAAGAAATACAGATTTTAACATTTTGTTACACGCCCAAATTCGGAGCATTTAACCAATCTTTCTAGACAAAACCCAGGCAAAAAAAATGGTTCGTTAAACGAACCATTTTCTCGCGTTTCTGAAAATCCTCAACCAAGGACCATCTTCTCCCCAGTCCTTAGGGTGCCAAGAGTTTTGCAAAGTACGATAAACACGCTCAGGGTGAGGCATCATAATCGTCACACGTCCATCCTGAGAACAAACCCCGGCTAAGCCTTCTGGAGAGCCATTCGGGTTAGCAGGATAACGAGTCGCTGTCTGCCCATAATTGTCTACGTATTTTAAAGCCAATTGCTCAGACGACATCAGGGACGCCAGTTTTTGCTCACTCGCGAATTCAGCTCGCCCTTCTCCGTGCGCTACTGCCACAGGAAGTCGAGAGCCCGCCATACCATTCAAGATCAAAGAAGGAGACGATTGTACTTCCAGGAGCGCTACACGTGCTTCAAACTGCTCAGAACGGTTGCGCACAAAATGAGGCCAATGCTCTGAACCAGGAATCAGCTCACGAAGATTAGACATCATCTGACAGCCATTACAAACGCCAAGCGCTAAAGTATCTTGACGCTCAAAGAAGGCCGAGAATTGATCTCTCACGCTGCTATTGAACAAGATCGATTTCGCCCAACCTTCACCAGCGCCCAAAACATCGCCGTAAGAGAAGCCGCCGCAAGCGACTAACGCATTATAATCACTTAAGGCTGTTCTGCCAGCCAAGAGATCACTCATATGAACATCAACGGCTGAGAAGCCTGCCTTGGTGAAGGCAGCTGCCATCTCTATCTGTCCATTAACGCCCTGCTCACGCAGTACCGCAACCTTTGGCTTGGCACCAGTATTGATATAAGGCGCAACGATATCTTCGTTCGGATCGAAGCTTAGTTTAGCGTTCAAGCCAGGGTCTTTTTCATCCAGTAATGTATCGTATTCTTCTTGAGCACACTCGGCATTATCACGTGCCGATTGCATTCGATAGCTCGTTTCTGCCCAAATTCTCTGATAGTAAGCTCTAGATTCCTCAATAACTGACTGACCATCAAAAGCAAAACGAATCTTATCGTCTTCGTTGGTCTGGCCAATTACTAGCGTATGCTCACCTAAGCCCGCAGCAGTGAATTGCTGAAGAACCTCTTCAGTATCACCTTGCTTAACCTGGATGACTGCACCTAGCTCTTCATTATAAAGTTCTCGCGCGAAGTGGCTGGAGTCTTCAGCCAACAAGTCCAGCTTAACGTCAACACCTACACGCCCAGCGAATGACATTTCCGCCAGGGTTGTAAATAAGCCGCCATCAGAACGATCGTGATAAGCCAGCAATTTGCCATCTTGATTCAAACCCTGAATCACAGCAAAGAAAGCTTTTAAATCTTCCGGGTCGTCGACATCTGGCGTGACGGCACCCATTTGCTTATAAACCTGTGCCAGAGCCGATCCACCCAATCGGTTTTGACCATTCGCCAAATCAATCAATATTAGATCAGTATCACCCTGATCACTTGCCAGCTCAGGTGTCAGTGTTTTTCTTACATCATTGACTGGCGCAAAGCCGGTAATAATCAAAGACAACGGAGAGGTAACCGTGCGTGTCTCATGCCCTTCTTGCCAAACAGTTTTCATCGACATAGAGTCTTTACCGACCGGGATAGAAATACCCAGTTCAGGACACAACTCCATGCCAACCGCTTGAACAGTTTTATATAAATTGTCGTCTTCACCTGGGTGACCCGCTGCGGCCATCCAGTTAGCAGACAAACGAATATCAGAGATTTTTTCGATAGATGAAGCCGCCAGGTTGGTAACCACCTCACCAACAGCCATACGACCAGAAGCCGGCGCATCGATATTCGCAATTGGCGTACGCTCGCCCATCGCCATCGCTTCACCAGTATGGCTTTCAAGATCAACCGCAGTAACCGCTACATCAGCAACGGGAACCTGCCATGGGCCAACCATCTGATCTCGTGCAACCATTCCGGTAATTGAACGATCACCAATCGTGATAAGGAAGCTCTTACTCGCCACACTCGGTAAACGTAGAATGCGCTCAGCCGCTTCTTTTATATCTATCTGACTAGACTCGAACATCGGCTTAGTAAACGCTTCTGATTCAACCGAACGGTGCATCTTAGGCGGTTTTCCAAACAACACTGACATGGGTAGATCAACCGGCTTATTATCGAAGTGCGGATCTTCCAGTGTTAAATCATGCTCTTCCAGAGCATCACCAATCACAGCGTAGGGGCAGCGTTCTCTAGCACAAATCGCCTCAAAGCGCTCCAAGTCTTGCGGCAACACAGCAATAACATAACGTTCTTGAGATTCGTTACACCAAATTTCGTGTGGCGCCATCCCAGGCTCATCGTTAGGGATCTTTCGCAAGTCGAATCGTCCACCGCGCCCGCCATCTTTCACAAGCTCCGGAAAAGCATTTGATAAACCACCCGCCCCTACGTCATGTATAAAGGCAATTGGGTTATTATCATCAAGCTGCCAGCAGCGGTCTATAACCTCCTGGCAACGACGTTCCATTTCAGGGTTTTCACGCTGTACAGAAGCAAAATCCAAGTCCTCATGACTAGCACCTGAATCCATCGAAGAGGCTGCACCGCCGCCAAGGCCGATCAGCATGGCCGGGCCACCCAATACAATTAGCTTTGCACCAACATCGATGTCACCTTTCAGTACATGGGACTCTTTAATATTTCCCATACCACCAGCAATCATAATAGGCTTGTGGTAACCCTTGATTTCCTGACCATTCGGGCCAGCAACTTCTTCTTCAAAGGTTCTAAAGTAGCCACACAAGTTCGGTCGACCAAACTCATTATTGAAGGCAGCACCACCTAGAGGACCGTCAAGCATGATGTTATAGGCAGAAGTCATTCGGTCAGGCTTGCCAAAATCTGTTTCCCATGGCTGTTCGAAACCAGGAATTCTTAGGTTCGATACCGTAAAACCTGTCAGACCAGCTTTAGGTTTTGCGCCTTTACCTGTAGCACCTTCATCACGAATCTCACCACCTGAACCTGTCGAGGCACCAGAGAATGGAGAAATAGCTGTCGGGTGGTTATGTGTTTCAACCTTCATGAGGATATGAATATCTTCCTCATGCGCCTGATACTCCTGAGTTTCAGGGTTCGGGTAGAAGCGCTTTCCTTTCGATCCGGCTATTACCGCAGCGTTATCAACATAAGCAGACAATACACCTTCAGAATTCAGCTCATTGGTATTACGAATCATCGAGAATAATGATTTTTGCTGAGCTTCACCGTCAATATCCCAAGATGCATTGAAGATCTTGTGACGACAATGCTCAGAGTTCGCCTGAGCAAACATCATTAGCTCTACGTCTGTCGGGTTACGCTTTAGCCCGCAGAAAGCTTTGGTTAAATACTCTATTTCGTCTGTAGCCAAAGCCAGACCAATACGCTTATTTGCTTCTTCAAGCGCACTCTCACCATATGACAGCACATCGACACTGCTCATAGGGCGCGGTTCAGAGTGTCTAAACAGCAACTCGGCACCCGCCGTTTCATGGAAGACAGCTTCAGTCATTCTGTCATAGAACTGCGAAGATAGCGTTTGGCGCTGTTCGAGCGTAAGCTTTTCAGCAGATCGAACATAATATGCGACACCGCGTTCAATTCGATTTACCTGATTCAAGCCACAAATATGCGCAATATCGGTCGCTTTACTAGACCAGGGTGAAATTGTTCCAGGCCGTGGAACAACCAAAAACAAAACGCCTTCCGCTGCCTCAGAGGGCACACTTGGACCATAGGTAAGCAGCTTATTCAAGATATTGAGTTCGCTAGGATTTAAGTCCTGCGACACATCAATAAAGTGCATAAATTCTGCATACACAGATTCGATTTCTGGAATAACTGCTTGGATGGTTTCAAGTAGTTTATGACTTCTAAAAGGAGAGAGAGCTGGAGCGCCTCGAAGTTCCAACATAATAAAGGCGTACCTCATCGAAGGAGCGTTGAAATAATGGAGGCGGTATTCTACTCGAAACTGGCGCGTCTGTTAACCAAGAATTGTATCTGAAGGTATAATGGCCGTAGTAATTGTGAATCCGGGGACCGTGACGGAGCTCAAACGGGTACATTTTGAAACAATGTTTACCACCCTCCAGGTTGACTCAGAGACCAGTTACTGAAAAGATTATACATAAAATTAGTGACATAAAGGAACAGCTCAGCACCGCTGAAGCGAGGCACTCCTGCCCCGGAACAAGGGAAAGCATGCAGTAGCAGTCTGGTGATTAAAAGGTATTTATTTGTCCTATTCAAAAAGTTCTATTCAGTCCAGTCTTCGACGGAGCCCAATTAAGCTTCGGTCTACTCACCAAGTATTACTTTATGGCAAAACGCTTGTCATTCTCTTACTTGCTTCGTTGCTCTGTGCTTGCGAAAAGCCCAGCACGATGGACAAAATCAATAAGCACAGCACATTACACATCATCACTCGCAACGCTCCAGCCGTTTATTATGAAGGCCGAGAGGGCCCCGCTGGCTTTGAATATGACCTTGCGAAAATGTTTGCCGAAGATGCGGGACTCAAACTGGATGTAAAAGTCGCGGCCACCCGCAGCCAGATTTTGTCAGCACTCGATAACGACTATACCAACATTGCGATCGCCAGCATGGTCGCCTCCGATACGCGCGCAGATCGATATAAGTACTCCAGCTCTTACATGGAAACAACCCCCATCGTCGTCTATCGATACGGTAGTGTTAGACCGCGAGATATTAGCGATATTATTGACAAGCGTATCGCGGTAGTAAGTGACAGTTATCACGCAGAAGAATTAAACAACCTGCGTAATGAAAATCCCGACTTAATGAACGCCCTTCAATGGGAAGCTCTTGATGTTGAAACCATTGACCTGATGAAGATGGTACAAGACAAAGAAATTGATTACGCCATCATCACCTCAAACGAGCTAGATATTCACCAAGCTTATTACCCGCGAGTTAAAAAGGCCTTTGAAATTGGTGAAGCACAACAAATTAGCTGGTACTTTCCTGCCAGCACAGATCACACCTTAATTAACAAGGTAAACAACTTCTTATCCCGAATTGAAGAAGATGGCAGACTTATTAACCTTAAAGAGCGCTATTTTGGACACTTGGGACAACTCAATTACGTGGGCGCTCGCACCTTTATACGGCATATAAACAGCCGGCTGCCAAAGTACGAAGAAACTTTTAAAGAGTTTGCAGAAGAGCAAGACATCGACTGGCGCCTGATGGCCTCGATGGGCTACCAAGAATCTCACTGGCGACCTCGTGCAACTTCTCCAACCGGTGTTCGTGGACTAATGATGCTGACACGCATCACGGCAAAGGAAATGAACATTAAAAACAGATTAGATCCTGAGCAGAGTATCAAAGGTGGTGTTCGCTACTTCTCTAAAATTAGAGCCAGGATTCCGAAGCGCATAGCTGAACCAGACCGAAGCTGGCTTGCCTTAGCTGCCTACAACGTGGGCTACGGCCATCTTGATGACGCAAGGATTCTGACAGAGAAAGCCGGAAAAGACCCGGACAAATGGATGGACGTAAAAGAATTCTTACCACTTTTACAGAAGAAGAAATATTATAAACAGACTCGTTACGGCTACGCCCGTGGTAATGAGCCGGTCATATACGTGCAAAACATACGTCGCTACTATGATGTATTAAGTTGGATGACCCAACCGCAAACGAGCGAACAAGCCATTGCACAAACAGACTTTCAAGAAGGGCTAATTAAGACTATCGAATAAACATACCGATAGCCTTAAGATCCTACTCTGCTTCTCTATCTCTAAAGCCGATCAAGTAAAGTACAGCATCAAGGCCTAGGTTTGATATCGCATGACGAGCGGACTCTTTCACAAGAGGTTTAGCTCTAAACGCTACGCCCAATCCAGCTCGACTCAGCATTGGCAAGTCATTAGCACCATCTCCGACAGCAATAACCTGCTCACGCCCTATTTTTTCTTTCTTGGCTAATTCATCCAACAAAGCCGCTTTGCGCTGGCCGTCAACCACTTGGCCCGTCACGCACCCCGTTACTTTACCGTTTTTAATTTCCAACTCATTGGCATAAACATAATCAATACCAAGCTTATCCTGCAGCCCTTTAGCAAAGTATGTAAAACCGCCCGATAAAATAGCAGTCTTGTAACCCAGGCTTTTTAGCGTTGAGATCAACCTTTCTGCACCTTCAGTCATCTTAAGGCGCGCAGCTACTTTGCTTAGCACTTCTTCGCTCAAACCTTCCAATAAACCAACACGCCGAGCAAAGCTCTCAGTAAAATCAATCTCACCACGCATGGCTTGCTCGGTGATTTCAGACACCTGATCTCCGACACCCGCTTCTTTCGCCAGCTCATCGATCACTTCTGCTTCAATTAAGGTGGAATCCATATCAAAAACCACCAAACGACGATTACGGCGATAAATTGTGTCTTCCTGGAAGGCGATATCGACGTTAAGCTCACTGGCAATCTTTAAAAAGTCAGCTCTCAACGCCTCAGCATCCGGCACATTTCCGCGAACAGAGAACTCCAAACATGCCTGGCTCGACTGAGGATCGACATCCAAACCACGACGCCCGGACAGTCGGGTAATGTTGTCGATATTCAAATCATGCTCCGCAGTCACTTCAGAGACTTTAGCAATTTGCTCTGCAGTGATCAGGCGAGAAAGCAAGGTAACGATATAGCGCGCTTTACCCTTTCCTTCGACCCAATGCATATACTCTTCAGCACTCACAGCCTGAAAAGTAACTTGGAGGTTCAGCTCGTGCATACGGAACAAAAGCTCCTTCATCACTCCAGAAGAACTGCCTTCATTTGGCACTTCAACCAGAATCCCCCAGGTAAGGTGATCATGAATAACAGCTTGGCCAATATCCAGAATATTCAATTCATATTGCGCCATAATACCTGTAATTTCAGAGGTTAAGCCGGACTTATCACGCCCTGAAACATTAATCAGAATAATTTCACTCAATTACTTCACCTTTTGCCTGCTTAGGCTCATTTTTTACAACTTCCATGCGATCAACTTTCTGCAGCCCTCTAGGAAGCTTATGCCCTCGCCTGCCACGTTCTCCGACATAATGCGTTAAGTCTGAGAATTTTAACTTCAAGTGACGCTTGCCTGAATGAATCACTAAATGATCATCTTCAGCAAAAATTGCCACGGACACCAACCACTCCTCACCACTTTGAACTCGAGCAGAAGGAATACTGATTATCTTGTTACCCTTTCCCTTCGCCAGTTCTGGCAGATCCTTCACGGGAAAGACCAACATCCGTCCTTCGTTACTCACTGCTGCGATATAATTGCCCTCAACAGTGCCTAGCATTTGAGGAGACATAACTTCCGCCCCTTTAGGCAAGGACAAAGCAGCCTTACCGGCTTTATTCTTGCTCTGCAAGTTAGAAATATTGCTAATAAAGCCGTAGCCAGCACTGCTCATCATCAATAGTTTCTGATCCGGTTCACCAAGCACGACCGCTTTAAACGTTGCGCCCGAAGGCGGGTTGATCTTACCGGTCAAGGGCTCTCCCTGGCCTCTTGCTGACGGCAAGCTATGTGTCGGCACGGTATAGGAACGCCCGGTAGAATCAATAAACACGACACCTTGATGACTCTTACCTTTGGCCGATAAAGCGTAGCCATCACCCGACTTATAATTCAGCCCTGCCGGATCAATATCATGACCTTTAGCCGATCTCACCCAACCTTTCTCTGACAAGACAACCGTCACGGGTTCAGATGAAATCAAATCAGCTTCTGAGAAAGCTTTTGCTTCTTGCCGCTCAACGATTGGGGAGCGACGATCATCGCCGTATTTTTCTGCATCGGCCAATAATTCTTCTTTAATCAAGGCCTTCATCAAAGCTGAAGAACCTAGGATTTTCTTCAATTCTTTACGTTCTTTTTCAAGTTCTTCCTGCTCGGCACGAATCTTCATTTCTTCAAGTCGAGCGAGCTGTCTCAACTTGGTATCCAGAATATAGTCTGCCTGAACTTCAGTCAGATTAAAGCGAGCCATTAACACAGCTTTTGGCTCATCTTCTGTTCGAATGATATGGATTACTTCATCGATATTCAGGAAGGCGACCAATAGCCCATCCAAGAGGTGTAGTCGCTTCTCGACTTTATCGAGCCTAAATTTAAGTCTACGCGTTACGGTATCTGTTCGATAACTAAGCCACTCAGTTAAAATAACCTTCAGGCCTTTCACTGCCGGGCGGCCATCGATACCAATCATATTCAAGTTAACACGATAGGTTTTTTCCAAATCGGTGCTTGAATAAAGGTGACCCATTAAAGATTCAATATCAACGCGGTTAGAACGTGGAACAATTACTAAACGGGTTGGGTTTTCATGGTCAGACTCATCTCGTAAGTCGGCAACCATTGGCAGCTTCTTCGCCTGCATTTGCGAAGCGATCTGCTCCAGTACTTTAGCCCCGGAAGTCTGGTGCGGTAATTCACTTACCACAATATCGCCGTTTTCCTTGTGGTAAATTCCACGCATACGAATCGAGCCTCTGCCCGTTTCGTAGATATTCAATAACTCAGTACGAGGCGTCACGATCTCGGCACCAGTAGGATAATCCGGCCCCAGAACATTCTCAGCAAGCTGCTCATTGCTGACACTGCTGTCATCAAGTAAGCGAATACAAGCACTCGCCACTTCCCTAAGGTTATGTGGTGGAATATCAGTTGCCATACCCACGGCAATACCCGTGGTACCGTTTAATAGCAAATTAGGTAAGCGTGCTGGCAGAGTTTTAGGTTCATCCATGGTGCCATCAAAGTTTGGCGCCCACTCTACGGTGCCCTGACCTAACTCAGCTAAAAGTGTATCTGCGTAAGGAGCCAGCCTTGACTCGGTATATCGCATCGCAGCAAAAGACTTCGGGTCATCCGGAGAACCCCAGTTTCCTTGTCCGTCAATAAGGGGGTAGCGATAACTGAAGGGCTGCGCCATCAAGACCATTGCCTCGTAACAAGCACTGTCTCCATGAGGGTGAAACTTACCCAAGACATCACCCACCGTACGAGCAGACTTTTTGTACTTGGCTGTCGCCTTCAAGCCCAATTCGGACATAGCGTAAACGATTCTACGCTGGACAGGCTTCAAGCCGTCCCCAACATGTGGCAATGCACGATCAAGAATGACGTACATTGAGTAGTCTAAATAAGCTTTCTCGGTGTATTCACGAAGCGAAACCTGTTCAACTCCGTCTTCAAAAGACATAATTTCGTTGGTCATGGTTACCTTTTTTAATTAAGGACTCTATAAAAAGCGGCCAGTTTTATAATGAGCGAAAGTGTCCCACATTAAGTCTAAAAATTCGAGCGAAAGTATCAATCTCATGTTAAGATATTTCACTATATCAACCGCACTCTAATTCGAACTGCGGCATGACACAAACAATAACTGTAATTTAAGTATCTGTGCGTGACTCAACTGGCTTACAATCGGGCCTGATTGCACAGAAACCAAGCTCAGGTAACTCAATGACGTCTAGCGCCACAGTCAGCTCCAACTCTAACGATCAGGCGACACCTGAATCTACCGCTTCTACCACTCGCTCATCTGGCAACTGCCTAAAGCTTAAAGGCTCTTTACTGCCGATGACCGTTCTGGAATTGGCCTACTATGACGAAGCTCAAATTCAGCAAGAGCTTTCAGCAAAGACAACACAAGCCCCTGGCTTTTTCGAGAACCTCCCTGTCATCATTGACATCGAACAGCTTACTGAAGAAGACAGTGTTCCTTTTGACAAACTGATCAACCAATGTCGTGAGTTTTCGATTAAAGCAGTGGCAGTTAGGGGCGGTTTAGAGAAGCACCAGCAAGCTGCAAAAGAGGCAGGCTTAGGGCTACTGGCAAAACAGAAAGAAAGACAGGCAGAGCCAGCACCAGAAAAGCCAGAGGCTAAGGTAAAAGAGGTCGTACATACAGAAGTTGAAACAGTCGAAGTGGTTAAAACTGTCGTTCAACAAGCACCTCAGCAAAGCAAAATCATTCACACCCCTATCCGTTCAGGCCAGCAAGTTTATGCTGCCGATGGAGATTTGATCATACTTGCGCCGGTTAGCGCCGGTGCAGAGATCTTGGCTGATGGTAATATTCACGTATATGGCGCACTGCGCGGTCGCGCCTTAGCAGGGGTAAAGGGCAATACGAATGCTCGAATTTTCTGCCACAGCCTTGAAGCAGAACTGGTTTCTGTTGCCGGGCAATACAAAATCAGCGAAGATATCGATAAAGCAGCACTAAAAAAACCAACTCAAGTCTATTTAAGCAACGAGACACTAAGCTTTAAAGAACTTGAAATATAACGAAAACGGATCTGGATTACAGCACTTACAAAGGACTTCCGAATACAAATAACAAAGCTGTACCGTAACCTTTTAACGACACACAATTAGTAAGACGGGATATAAAATTGGCTAAGACGATTGTCATAACTTCTGGAAAAGGCGGCGTAGGTAAAACCACCACTAGCGCGTCCATATCAACAGGTCTGGCCCTTAAGGGCAAAAAAACAGTAGTCATTGATTTTGATGTAGGTCTACGAAATCTGGACTTAATTATGAACTGTGAACGACGCGTCGTTTACGATTTCGTAAATGTCATCAATGGCGAAGCGACACTTAACCAAGCACTTATCAAGGATAAGCAGGTTGAAAATCTGTACATCCTGCCAGCGTCTCAGACTCGTGATAAAGATGCCCTATCCGAAGATGGTGTTGAAAAAGTTCTATCTGAACTTGCCAAGACTTTCGACTTCATTATCTGTGACTCACCTGCCGGTATTGAACACGGCGCACAGATGGCTCTGTATTTTGCCGATGAAGCGATTATCGTCACAAACCCTGAAGTATCTTCAGTCAGGGATTCTGACCGAATCCTTGGTATCCTGAACAGTAAATCTCGACGTGCCGAGCAAGGACTAGAACCCGTCAAAGAGCACCTGCTACTAACTCGCTATAACCCAGAGCGAGTCGATAGAGGCGAAATGCTTAATGTAGAAGATGTAAAAGATATTCTGGCCGTGAAACTACTAGGCGTTATACCTGAGTCTCAGGCAGTACTATCCTCTTCAAACCAAGGGGTTCCTGTTATTCACGACCAAGAAAGCAATGCCGGACAAGCCTACTCGGATGCTGTAGAGAGACTGCTAGGTAACGAGCTGCCTCATCGCTTCTTGCAAACAGAGAAAAAGGGCTTCTTTAAACGTATGTTTAAGGGGTCTACAACAGCATGAGTTTTTTCGATTACTTTAAAAGCAGCAAAAAGAACACTGCATCAATCGCTAAAGAACGTTTACAAATCATCGTCGCACATGAACGAGGTAAACGTGAACAACCTGATTATTTACCTCAGCTCCAACAAGAGATTCTCGAGGTGATAAGAAAATATGTACCTGTCGATCAAGAACAAGTTCAGGTACAGCTAGATAAAAACGATGATTGCTCAATTCTGGAACTAAACGTTACACTTCCAGAAGATTAAGACCAAGACCTCTTCGGAGGTCTTTTTTTTAAGTTACTACTGTAGAATTTAAGTAAAGGAATGACCCCATAGCATGAACACTGGCAACACCACTTCAGGAAAGCTAAATAAACTCTACGCTCGCGACATTATGACTCCACACGTCAAATCTGTCCCACAATCCTGGACCATGCAGCAATTTTCTGCCTTCTTATCTGATAACAATATCTCTGGCAGCCCCGTTGCTAATCAAGAAGGGCAGCTTATTGGCATTGCTACACTTAAAGATATTGCCGACTTCCACTTAAATTCTGTTGATAGCTCTTATGAGGAACAGCTCAGCGAAGAAGAGAAGCTCGAAGCAAGACGCTTACGTATGATGATTTTTGAAGGCATGGCCAAACTTCCAGTAGAAGTAGGCGATATTATGACCCCAATAATTTTCTCCGTCGACGAGGAAACAGCCATTGTCGACGTCGCTAAACTAATGATGGAGGAGCATTTACACCGCGTTTTTGTCAAAAAAGGTGAAGACCTGAGCGGTATCATTACTACTTATGATCTACTCAAAGTCATCGTCGATGAAGCTGCTAGCTAAATACGCTTAGCTCTAATTGATGGCATCACACTTGATGGCACAATCTGGTCAGTTAACTATCAACCCTAAGTTGCATAAGTCAGAGGTTTTTGTATGGTAAAAAGTAAGTTAAAACACAACAAGAAGCTTTATGTACTCGATACCAATGTACTAATCCACGAACCAGAGTCTATTTACAAGTTTGATGAACACGCAGTGTTTATTCCTCTTCGAGTATTAGAAGAACTCGATGGTCACAAACGAGGCAAAAATGAAATTGCCCGCAACGCTCGGCAGGCTCACCGTTATCTTGACGAGCTATTATCCAACATAGAAATAGACCAGCTCGATAAAGGCATCAGCCTTGACTCCTGCACCTTATATCCGGCTACTAATCACGAGGGCAAGCTATTCTTCCAAACCTTCGAAAAGGAACGTGCGCCGGTTGCAGACAACGAAATCATTGCTGTCACCCGACAACTGAGCGAAAACTACGCTAATAGTGACGTAGCAGTAGTTCTAGTTACTAAAGATATTAATATGCGCATTAAGGCCAGCGTTCATGGCCTGATTTCAGAAGACTACCGAAATGACCAAGTAGCCAATGTCGGTGACGAATTACTCTTTAGTGGCCAAGTCGAAATTACCGATGAAATGTGGGAAGCGCCTGGTATAGATATCAAAATTGACCGAGAGGATTCTCAGGAATTTGGCACGCTTATCACCTATCACATTACTGCTCCCTGGGTTCGCAACTGGAGCATCAATACTCACATATATTCAGACTCCAGCAGTAATCAAACTTTCCGCGGCCAATTGAGACAAGTTGTCGATCAGACGGCTACGATTGAGTTATTACCCGATTTTGAATCTCAATATCATTGCTGGGGAATTCAAGCTAAAAACAAAGAACAGAATTTTGCTTTGGCAGCACTCACTGATCCTGAAATTGATTTCGTCACCATCGCCGGAGAAGCCGGGACAGGTAAAACTCTGTTAACCCTAGCTGCGGCACTACACCAGGTGTACGAAGATAAGTTTTATGATGAAATCATTGTCACTCGGGCCACGGTTCCAATGGGTGAAGATATCGGCTTCTTACCCGGCGAAGAAGAAGATAAAATCGGCCCTTGGATGGGCGCGATCACCGATGCTTTGGAAACATTGAGCGCCAACCCCAACGGCACCGATTTCGAAAGGAAGTCGAGTGTTGAATTCTTAAAAAGCCGCGTAAAAATAAAAAGCTCCGGTTTTATGAGAGGCCGAAGTTTCTCCGACAAGATCTTCATTATTGATGAAGCCCAGAACCTGACCTCTGCACAAATGCACGGTCTCATATCACGAGCTGGTCCAGGCACTAAGGTCATTGCGATTGGCAACCTAAAGCAAATTGATACACCCTATCTATCGGCCTCAACGAGTGGCTTCAGCTTTGCAATGGACCGCATGCGAAACTGGGAACACTATGCTCACATCACACTACAAAGCGTTGAACGCTCCCGTCTTGCAGACTACGTTGCTGCCAATTTTTCTGACTAAACAGGCATAAAAGTCTATAGGGTAAGCCTAAGTGCTTGCCCTATATTTATTGCCAAAAATGCCAATACTCTGTCCTCTACTGTCATGGTCTTCTTACCATTCCCGATAAATAATGATCAAGTAAAAACAGGACGGCCCTCTCTTCTCAGATAATGGTCAGATAAAGTGTCTGTTGTACTTTGTCCGCAGGACGCAAAATAAAAATAATATACATATCGAAAGGTCCTAACTATGTTTAAAACTAAGAAATCTATACTTTCCACCTGCGCGCTTTCTTTATCTCTATTATGGGGATCAGGGCAAGCGATGGCTGCCGACAACTGCTATATAATGGTTCACGGGCACGGAACCCAAGGCGACATCAAAATCAATGCCCTCGACTCTTGGCGAACATCCCACTTCAGCAACTATAACGGTGCTGACTTTATGGATGACTTGCTGAGCTCTGGCGACAATTATGCCATTGTTGGTTACGACTCAACCGACGAAAGCGGCTACCCTTACTGGAGAAACGAAACCTCTGGCGAAATTGCTCGACAGATCATTTCTATCAAGCAAGGTAACGGAGACGGCCTCAATCACCCTCAAGCTGGCACTCAATGCTCGGCCAATGACGACTTTTGGGTTGTATCGCATAGTCAGGGCGCTCAGCAGATGATGTTTATCGCCGGTAATGCGGTCTCAGGCGCACCCAACTACAATACGGCTTACACAAGCTCTGGTTCCGTTAGTGTTGATTATGCATCCGCCATGAACGACATTCTCGGGATTTTCACGCTTGGCGGCGCAATAACCGGAACCGAAGGTGCTGACCGAGTTTGTAACGGCAACTGGTTAGATGCACTTATAAACGCGGCATTCTTAGGTAAAGACTGCAACCCAAGTGTACAATGGCTTCAAACAAACGATTCTTACACTGTTAAGAATTATATTGGTTCCAACCTAGCTGCTCCGGTTTATGTTATGGGCGGTTACAAGAGCTTCCCTGGTATTGAAGGCGCATCTGCGGCTATGCTTAATGGCGAAGATGATGGTTATATCAACCTGGCATCGCAAATGAGCTGTGAAGGTTCCGGTAAGCGCAATATTTGGGACGACCTGAATACCTACAAAACATTCTTTGGTATTGCCTACGGCAGCCCGACCTTCAAGTGTAATAACAGCAATAAAGGCACACCGCGCACCTATAATATGGCGAGTGTTTATACCGACCACGATGCAGAACGAAACGGAGGCATAAACTCTCCAAGCTACACCTCCATCGAAAACGGCCTATCTTGCGGCAATGGACGCAACATGGCCGGCCGCATAGACTCTTGTACTGCAAACTAAGATAAGCAAAATCAAGAGATAGACTGAACCCTGGAACTACACGGCTAGTTCCAGGGTTACCCTCCAAGTCACCAAGCGCCTAAACTAAGAGTTAACCAAAATGCAGAAACACAAAACAATAACAATCTCACTTGTTTCAATTCTTTCAATTGGCGGGCTTCTATGGCTCAACAGCTCAAACACAGACACGCCCGAGCTTGCTGTCGTTAGTAAGACCTCTGCTGATCAGGCTCAGCAAAAAACTGAAAATAATAATGTCATAGCAAAAATACCATCCAAACTACCAAGCACCGACATCAATGAAACCGAAGATCAGGAAGAAGTTCTCGAGCAGCAAGCGCCCTTGAGCCCCATCGACAGAATTAAAGCTATCCAGCAAAAAACTGCACTACATGAAGCAATCATTGATGATCACAATCGCTTTACCCGCTACCCAGACTATAACCAAAAAATCAGCTCAGCTGAGCAAGACCCCACCGAGAAGCGCTACGCAATTGATGAACGGACCAGCCTTGATGAAGAGACTCATACTGCACTAACAATCTGGAGCGATAAGAAATACTATCTTCATGGAGACATAGCAACCATCTATGCAAGCCTTCAGGACGCGAACCAAGCACCAATTCCAAGCCAGTTTCTGGGCCAACTAATCTACAATGAAAGCTCGAACCTGCAACAGTTTGAGTTCACTGACGAAAATCAGGACGGCATTTACGAATATCGAATTGATATTGATGCAGAAAAAATTGCTGGTTTATATAAAGTACTAATCGTTAACAAAACCAACAAACTTGCAGACGCTATTACTTTCACTC
>NZ_LWGA01000688.1:0-3916 GCF_001635235.1 Oleiphilus sp. HI0117
CTATTTATGGATACAGAAAATAATAAACATATTTTGAATGTTCTTGATGATGAAATGTATGGTGCAACGGGTGTCATCCCTCCTGATCGTGATGCAACTTTGTGGCGGTTTATGTCATTTGCAAAGTTTCTTTCTCTTTTGGAATCGGAAAGCTTATATTTAACAAGGATTGATGGATTCGATGATAAATTTGAAGGAGCTTTTCCGAAGAAAGCGTTGGAAAAATGGAATGCAACTACAGAATTGCTTCGTCAAGCAAACGATAGCAAAGAGTTTTCTGATTCTTATTGGGAAAGGCTTAGGAAAAATACTTTTGTCCAATGTTGGCATATGAATTCACATGAATCTGATGGAATGTGGAAGCTCTATGGCCATATAGAGGAAGCTGTAGCGATCAAAACTAAAGCTATTAAATTGCTCAGAGCTATCCATCGTGATTATGGCCTATTTATAGGTAAAGTATTCTACGTCGACTATGACAATGACTTGGGTTTCCCTCCAGTTCCAAGTCCAGTAGAACCTTTTTTTTACAAGCGCAAATCTTTTGAACATGAAAAAGAAGTTAGGGTCTTGATTCAACAACTTTTTGAACCACACTATGGAAGAGAACCATTAAGCGAATACGGACGAAATCTGTCAGTTGACTTGGAGCTATTAATCGAAGAAATAGTAATTGCCCCGTTTGCTCCAGCTTGGCTGTTTGAACTGATGCAATCAGTTGTTAAGCGATATGGTCTGGACCCAAGTTTGGTTAAGAGGTCGGTATTGAACGAAGCACCTAGTTTTCCTGCATAGCTTCATTAATAATGCTCTTTTAACTATAGACTTGCTATAACCTCAGCACGACTGTTGAGGTTAAACAGCTTTAAAATTGCAGATACATGAATCTTAACCGTTCCCTCAGAAATACCTAGGTTTTCAGCTATTTGTTTATTTGAAGCTCCTTTTTTCAAATAGCTCAGGACTTCATTCTGTCTTGCTGTTAGAGAAAAGTTGTTGCTGCGTGCGGTTTGCGAAGTAGGTCTTAGGTAAAATCCTGGAATATATTCTTCGCCAGCTAGTATTAGTTTTATAGCTTGAACAGTAGCTTCTGGGGAAAGTGATTTTGGAATAAAGCCTTTTCCACCGAGTTTAAAGCACTTCGCGACATCTTTGTTGTCTTCTGATGCTGTTAGGAATGCTACGGGGAGCGATAGGTGCTTTTCTTTTATTCGTAGCAGGGTGTTGAAGCCATTCTCATCTTTGAGCGAGATATCTAGTAATACCAAATCGACTTTTTGCTCTTGGGAATTGATGAATGAAAGGGCTTGGAATGCCTCGGTAAATATAAATACCTCGGCATCTGGTAGTAGCAGCTCAAATAGTTCCTTTAAGGCTGATACAAATAAGTGATGATCGTCGATGATGATGATCTTGTATACTGCGCTCAACTTTTTCGTCCCTGTTGCAATGTCGTGCAATTATATCAGCAACCATGATTTTTAACTGGGAGAAATTTTTCTTTTGATGGATAGTTCTCTAAACGAAGTGTTTCAATCGGCTTATGAATGATATGTTCAAAAGTTTCTTTAAGGTGATTGTAGTTTCTATCCAAAGGTTTTAGGCGACCTTTTTTATGAGGAGGGAGTTCCATGTATTTGTGTACCTCTTTAATGTAGCGCTCAATTGTAGAGTCGTCAGGTATTAGTTCTTTTGCTGCTTCGTATTTCATTTCATGTAAATTTCTTAAAATAGGAATTGCGTGGCCTGAACGAAGTATTGTTAATCCATTCTTCAGATCGTCCAACCAAATTTCTCTTATGAACTGCTTGGCTCGTTCGTAAAAAAGTTCATAGAACCAAGGGACTTTTTTACCTCCTTTAGAGGAGCGAATAAGATGATTTAGTTTTTCTCTTTGGTCGATTATTTGCTGTAATTTATGAGTACCTGATTCGCCGCGTTCTTCATAAAAGAAAATGACTTGTTCTTTGGCTAGGTGGTTGGATGCTTGTGAAAGCAAAAGATGCTTAGTAGAGAGCAAAGCGCTTTCTAATGTTCCGCTTTGCTGAACTAAGAAGAATTTACACTGTTCAAAAATGGAGTTAAGCGCGAGAAGGTTAAATCCTTGGCTAGTAGTGATTGTATCATGCTCTAAAGAGCACAAACCCTCATTCAATAGGTCTGCAGAAGTGTAGGAATCCATGTCACGATCTTTGATATTTCTTTTACCCATTTCCGTGAGGATTCTGATCTCAGCTTTGGAATGCAAAAGTAGGTCTATCCAATCTAAATCATCCAAAGCATCAAGATCATCCAAGTCGGCAAGGTTTGGAATTAAGGAGAAATTTTCAAGTTGAAAAATATCTGAGTTTTCTGACATTAGGCTTTGATGAATAGATTCGAAAACTTGGTCTAAATTTGGATTGAGCTCTGGATGATTTGCATGCTCATGGAAGAATATGAAGTTCACGGTGTCTCGAACCAATATTGCCTCATATATATTTGCTTTCTCTCCAGATCCGTTTTCTAACTCTTGTAGAGTCGGTATAAATGAACTAATGAAAGGGGCGTCGTCTGGCATTTCTAAGTAGTTAAAGTCAGGACTCTTGATCATATTCTTTGCTAAGGTTATCTCGTTAACAACAGTAGTATCAGTTTCGAGAGTCTTCACTATGTCTTGGAGGTCTTGAAGATCATAAGTCATATTGTGATTGGTCATTAATTTTTGCCTCCGTTATGTTTGTTTTTCAATTGATCTAAGTAATTTGACCAGCTTTGCATCATCTCAATTCTTCCTTCTAGGTGACTCGTCCTATTGTATGCTCTTCCATTTGTATCTTTTACGGCATGGGCTAGCTGGTGTTCAATATAATCAATTCGGTAACCTAATATTTCGTCTAGAAGTGTTCTCGCAGTGGCTCGAAATCCATGTGGTGATACTGTCTCGTTGTCATATCCTAAAGTTCGTAGCGCTGTGCGAATGCCATTATCGGATAATGGACGAGATGCGCCTCTAGCACTAGGAAATACATATGCTCCTCTCTGTCCAGTTTCTTCCTTGTATTGCTCTAAGATTGTATAAACTTGATTGCTTAAGGGAACAATAAAAGCCTCCCTCATTTTCATTTTAAAATCCGGAATCTCGATTCTTCTGTTTTCCCAATTTATTTCGTTCCATTCTAGTTTTCGTAGCTCTCCAGGACGTATGAACAAATGCGGTGTTATTGTTAGCGCAGTTTTTACGACCATCCCTCCGTTGTAGCCATCTATTGCGTTGAGTAATACTCCTAGTTCTGTTGGACAGGTAATAGCAGCTCGGTTTTTTTCCTTTGGTATTTTAAGTGCACCTTTTAAATCAATACTGCAATCTCTGTCGGCTCTCCCAGTCGCCACCGCGTATCTCAATATCTGGCCCGCAGTTTGTTTAGCTCTATGTGCTGTTTCAAGTTTCCCTTTGCCTTCAATTTTCTTTAATGGAACTAGAAGGTCATTTGCATTAACTTTCCTTACCTCAAGACATCCAAGATGAGGAAACATATCTCGTTCTAAGGCTCTTAATACACGCTTCTTGTGACCGTCAGACATGTTTAGCATTTTTACTTCGAACCACTCGAGAGCAATGGACCGAAATGTATTCTGTGCATCGTCTAGTTGATTGGCTTTTCTTATTCTCTTTATTTGACTTGGGTCTTCACCTGCTGCCAAAAGGTTTTTTGCTTCAGAGGTTTGTTCTCTTGCTTTAGCGAGGCTTGTATCTGGATAGATTCCAAGGGATATGGTTTTTTGTTTGCCATGGAAACGATAGGAAAGTCTCCAATATTTTCGTCCATTGGTCTTTACGAGCAAAAATAAACCTCGTCCGTCGCTCAATTTAAGGTCCTTATCTCCTGACTTGATTCTATCTACTTTTGTTGCTGTTAGTTTCATTTAACCACTC
>NZ_LWGA01000689.1:0-2883 GCF_001635235.1 Oleiphilus sp. HI0117
GAGTGTTATAAGTAAAAAAATGTACATTGAGGTGTGAATAATAGATTCATAAGTACATCTCAATCAAAGTAGCTGCCATTAATTTAATGGGTTTTCGCGTGTTTGGATTATTTGGAAAGAAAAAAGATTCCTTGTTAGGAATCGATATCAGTTCTTCTTCAGTAAAATTATTGGAGTTGTCAAAGAATGGTGAAAAGTTCCGCGTAGAGAGTTACGCCGTGGAACCGCTACCTAGTAACTGCGTAGTAGAGAAGAATATTAATGACTCGGAGTTGGTTGGTGAAGTCATCGGAAAGGTGGTGACTCGCTCGCGTGCTAATAGTCGATTAGCTTCTGCTGCCGTTGCGGGTTCAGCTGTTATCACCAAAACCATACAAATGGCGGGTGGGCTTAACGAGTCTGAGCTGGAAAATATGATCGTTGTCGAGGCTGATCAATATATACCTTATCCTCTTGATGAAGTGGCTATCGACTTTGAAGTGCTTGGCGAGTCAGAGTCGGGCGCTGACCAGGTTGATATATTATTAGCTGCTTGTCGAAAAGAGAATGTTGAACTTCGGGAAGAAGCCCTGGAAATTGGTGGCTTAACATCGAAAGTTATCGATATCGAAGCTTACGCAATTGAACGATCCTTTGAACTTGTCGGTTCGCAAATTGGCGTTGAAGGTGAAGAGCAGACAGTCGCAATTGTCGATGTTGGCTCAACGATGACGACATTGAGCGTACTTGCCGATGGCAAAACGATCTATACAAGAGAGCAGTTATTTGGTGGGCGTCAACTGACAGAAGAAATTCAGCGACGTTATGGCTTATCTTTTGAAGAGGCCGGGCTAGCTAAAAAGCAAGGTGGCTTGCCAGATGACTACGAGCGTGAAGTCTTAGCTCCTTTCAAAGAGGCAGTCGTTCAACAAGTCGCCCGTTCATTACAGTTCTTCTTTTCCTCAAGCCAATATAATGAAGTCGATTATGTCGTGCTTGCTGGTGGTGTTGCGTCAATAAATGGACTTGTAGAACTGGTTGAAGAGAAAGCAGGGATCAAGACTATAGTGGCTAACCCTTTCGTTGATATGACCCTAAGCTCGAAGGTGAATGCGTCTGCTTTAAGTAATGATGCACCTTCTTTGATGATTGCTTGTGGTTTGGCTATGAGGAGTTTTGATTAATGCCTTCTATTAACCTTAGGCCGTGGCGAGAAGAACTCCGAGCCGAGAAACAGAGGAATTTTATTACCTCGTTGATCGGTGTCCTTGTTGTTGCAGTGGTACTTGTATTCCTGTGGCAAGACTATGTTAGTTCCGAAATTGAAACTCAAAAGTCTCGAAATAATTATTTAAGCTCTTCAATGGCTGAGCTGGATAAGAAAATTAAAGAGATCAAAGAGCTGAAAAAAGAAAAGAAAGAGCTTTTGGATAGAATGAAGGTCATTCAGGACTTACAGGGAACACGCCCGGTTATCGTTCGTGTGATGGATGAGTTGGTGAGAACACTTCCAGATGGTCTTTATTATGAAAGCCTTGAGCGAAAAGAGGATCTCATAGAGATTACGGGTTTGGCTGAATCTAATAACCGTATTTCAGGTTTGATGCGAAACTTTGAAACATCAGTCTGGTTTTCTAACCCTAATCTGAAAGACGTGAGTGCGATTAAAGGTGATGACGGGACTCTAAATAGTTTTGATCTTAGTGTTAAGCAGGTGACGCCTGAGTTAGCTGAAGATCAGGAATCAAGTGAAAAGGGGACTAAATAGTGGGTTTTTCTGAATCTATGGAAAGCCTGAAAGGCTTTGATCCCAATGATATAGACTTTAATAATGCAGGCTCATGGCCTGCACCTGTTAAAGCGGTCGTTTTAGTTGTTGTATTTTTAGTATTGATTGTAGGCGGTTATTTCTTCCTGATTCAGGATCAATATACTGAATTTGATAGAGTCGCTGCAGAAGAAGCAAACTTGAAGCAACAATATGAAAGTAGAGCGTATAAAGTGGCAAATCTGGAGGCTTTTCGTCTGCAGATGGACGACATGAAAAAATCTTTTGGTGTGCTTCTTAAGCAGTTACCTGCAAAAACAGAGGTTCCGGGTCTACTTGAAGATATTACCAATACCGGGCTGGGAAGTGGCTTAGAAATTGAGTCTATTCAGTTGAAACCCGAGGTTTCTAAAGAGTTCTATGTTGAATTGCCAATGGAGATCGTGGTTGCCGGCACTTATCATGACATTGCGTCTTTTGTGAGTGGTGTTGCAAGCTTGCCTCGAATCGTGACTTTGCATGATATGAATATTTCCAAGATGCAGAGTAAGTCTAAAGGAAATAGTCAGGGGCGCAGCAGTCATAAGCTGCAAATGACTGTGCAAGCGAAGACATATCGTTATGGTACTGAGGCAGACAGAGAAAAAAGTAGGCAATCTAAGAAGAAGAAAGGGAGGAGAAGATAATGAATAAAATTTTCTTGTCTCTCGTGCTCGTATCAAGTGTTCTATTGAGTGGTTGTGGTACGAGTAGTGGCTTTGGTGATTTAGATCGCTTTATGGCAGAGGCTGATGCCAAGCCGCGTGGAAAAATAGAGGCTTTGCCTGAAGTACAAGTATATAGAGCATTTACATACAGTGCTGCGAATAGACGTTCACCTTTTTTGCCGCCTGAAGATGTTGTGGTAAGCGTGGTAGAGATACAAAAAGATCAAAGTAACGTTAAGCCGGATTTTGATCGAGTTCCTGAGGTTCTGGAGTCATACTCTCTAGGGCAGTTAAAAATGGTTGGTACGCTTCAGCGAAATGAACAAGATATTTTGTGGGCGCTGATTGCTGATGAGTTGCAGAGCGTACATATGGCCAAGGTTGGGCAGTATATGGGTAAAAACCATGGCCGAATTGTAGATGTAAGAG
>NZ_LWGA01000690.1:0-11351 GCF_001635235.1 Oleiphilus sp. HI0117
GAATCTAAAATCTTGACTTTAAGCTAGATCAAACGTATGTTTCAAACATCTGTTTGGAATATATATACTAAAAGAATTATATGGCTTATACCGAGACTGTTAACCGAATACTTGATGCTGCCGAGGTTCTCTTTGCTGAAAAGGGCTTCTCAGAAACTTCACTAAGAATGATTACGGGCAAAGCCGGTGTCAACTTAGCGGCGGTTAACTATCATTTTGGTTCAAAAAATGCGCTTATCCAGGCAGTGTTTAATCGCTTTCTTGCACCGCTAAATGAGTTAATGGTTGAAGGTCTGCGCGAGAATAACTGGGACAATGAAGGTTGCACACCAAGTATAGAAGATGTTCTAAGGTTGTACACGAGTAGTCTGTTAAAGATACCTACACGCAATAAAAATGGTGTTTCTATATTTATGCGAATGCTTGGCCTTGCTTATACTCAATCACAAGGTCATTTGCGTAAATACTTAGAAGACGAGTATGCAAAAACTTTCTGGCCTTTCTTAAATCTGCTTAAGGATATTACGCCAGAGCTATCGACGGCTGAGCGTTTCTGGAGAACTCAATTTGTTATCGGTGCAACAGCCTTTACAATGTCCAGTATTCAGCAGTTATCTGACATTCTGTCGAATAAGCCGGATTCTGAGGTGGATACAGAAAAAGTCGTTAATTACCTTGTGCCATTTCTAGCAGCCGGATTGAGCGCAGCTCCTGTTAACTGATTTTCTGCTCGCTGCTCATGACATAGGGAGTGTGAAGTGAATGCCGTTTGAACCAGGACTTAGACGCTCGTTAGAGAGTGAATTTTCCCTTTGTCAGCCCAGAATCGAAGTTAATGTAAAGTTACAGCAGCTGACTTTGTTTAATGAAAACAAAGTGGCTCGTTTTAGTGTGTCCACCGCCCTTAACGGAGTTGGACAGTTTAGCGATTCAGGTTGTACGCCTTTAGGTTATCACTATATTCGCGCTAAAATTGGTGCCAATTCTCCTATTAATACGGTCTTTGCCGGGCGTCGCCCAACAGGTGAGATCTACTCAGCTAAGCTTGCAAATAATTTCCCCGAACGAGACTGGATTCTGACGCGCATTATGTGGTTAAGCGGACTTGAGCCTGGCTATAACCGCTTGGCTAAAGTTGATAGTATGAGGCGCTATATTTACATTCATGGCACCCCTGACTCTGAACCAATGGGGCAGCCTTTGTCTCATGGCTGTATTCGGATGCGTAACAAAGATGTAATGGATTTATTTTCTCGTGTTTGTGTCGGGACGCGTGTTTTAATTAAAGAATAGTTTCTTTGATAGAGTAATAGTGAATATGAAGGAAAACAATATTGGCCCGCTGATGCTTGATGTGGCAGGGACTGAGTTGAATGAAGAAGAAAAACAGGTCTTATCTAGTCCGGTTGTTGGGGGAGTTATTCTCTTCTCAAGAAATTACCTGAACCCTGGTCAATTGACTAAGCTAATCTCGGAGATCCGGGAGTGCTCAAGCAATCTTATTATCGCCGTTGATCACGAAGGTGGACGCGTTCAGCGATTTCGCGAAGGGTTCACGCGAATACCGCCAATGAGGTCTCTTGACCGGGTTTATCAAGAGGATAAAGCGCAGGGCTTAAAGCAAGCTTTTGATCTGGGTTGGTTAATCGCGGCAGAGCTAATTGCATTTGATATTGATATCAGCTTTACGCCAGTATTAGATCGCGACCATGGTGTTTCTGAAGTAATCGGCGATAGAGCATTTTCCTGCGATCTTGAGACGATTACTGCTTTATCTTCATCGCTGGTTTCAGGTATGAAAGAAGCAGGCATGGCTTCTACAGGGAAGCATTTTCCTGGTCATGGAGCGGTTGTTGCTGATTCACATCATGAGATCCCGGAAGACAATCGTAGTCTAGAGCAGATCATGCAAAATGATACGATTGTTTTTGAGCGCTTAATCCCATTAGGGCTTGATGCATTGATGCCTGCTCATGTCATTTATAGCCAGGTAGATAATCAACCCGCTGGCTTTTCCAATGTTTGGATGCAGGATATTCTGCGAGGAAAGTTTGGATTTGAGGGGGTTATATTTAGTGATGACTTGTCAATGGAAGGTGCTAGTGTTGCAGGCAGCTATGTCGCGCGTGCAGATGCGGCTTTGTCTGCTGGTTGTGATATGGTGCTTGTCTGTAACAATCCAGATGCTGCGCAAGAAGTGAGGCTGCATTTGGAATCTTTGCTGCAGCAAGGTGATCTAACCGTCGATAATCAAAGACTCAAACGAATGCGCTACCAAGCAAGCAAAAAACTAAGTATCGAAGATGTTAAGGCATCTGAGGTATGGAAGACCTATAACAAATAGCATCTTAATAAAAATTAGGGGTGGGGTAGTATGAATTGGAATATTTTGAATACCTTCTTATTAAATAGCGGGCTCGAAAACTTGCTTGTTCGTCAAGTTGTCGAGATTTCGATTATTCTATTGCTAACCGGTTTGATTAGTTTCTTATCTAAAGTATTCCTTAAGCGCGTTGAAGCGCAGTTTCTTAAAACGCGTAACTTGTGGGATGACACTTTACTTCATTCTTCACGATCACCGATAGCTTTGGTTATTTGGTTACTCGGTTTGTCCTGGATTGCTTATAGTGTTCAGCGTCAATCAGGTGTTGACCTTTCAGTATTTATTAGTAATACGCAACAAATAATCATCGTTTTTTGCCTGGTGTGGTTTGTTGTCCGATTTATTTCGGGCGGCGAGAAGATCGTTGTTTGTGGCGAAAAGATGAAGCAGCCAATGGATGAAACAACAGTTTCGGCTATTGGTAAGTTATTGCGTGCAATTGTTATTATTATTGGCGTATTAGTCGTGCTACAGACCATGGGTTATAGCATGAGTGGTGTCCTAGCGTTTGGTGGTGTCGGTGGTCTCGCCGTGGGCTTTGCTGCAAAGGATCTGTTGGCCAATTTTTTTGGTGGCTTAATGATCTACCTGGATCGACCTTTCAAGGTTGGCGATTGGGTTCGCTCACCCGATAAGGAAATTGAAGGTACTGTAATTAAAATTGGCTGGCGCTTAACCACCATAAAAACCTTCGATAAACGGCCATTGTATGTGCCAAACTCTGTATTTACGAACATATCAGTTCAAAACCCGTCACGTATGAGCCATAGAAGAGTCTATGAAACGATTGGTATTCGATACGATGATGCCGCCGCGCTGCCTCGTATTATTAGCAATGTTAAGGCTATGCTATTGCAGCACCCTGAAATTGATACCACACAAACCCTTATCGTAAACTTTAATGCCTACGCGGCGTCATCCTTGGACTTCTTTATCTACACCTTCACCAAAACAACTGATTGGATTAAATATCATGAAGTTAAGCAGGATGTCTTAATTCGTGTTTACGACATTATTGCAGCCGAGAATGCAGAGATTGCTTTTCCAACCTCTACTTTGCATATGCCAGAGGCCTTACGCATTGAAGGTGAGATAAAAGGGCAATCGCCACAAGACTAATAAGATGATGACTCAATTGGTTAATGACTAGCCTTGAGCTTTAAGTGGGAATTTATATGTTAGGAATTATCGGTGGAACAGGCTTTGGTTCAATGTCGGGTGCTGAGCTTGTAGAGCAGCTATGGCCAAGTACGCCTTTCGGAGAAACCAGTGGCCCAGTTGTGATAAGTGCACTAAACGGGCTTAAGTTTGCGTTCATGGCGCGTCACGGTAATCCTCACCGTATTCCTCCTCATTTGATAAATTATCGTGCCAACCTCTTTGCCATGAAGCAAGCAGGTGTCGATAGAATTATCGCAATTAACGCGGTAGGCGGAATTCATGAAAAGCTCGGCCCGGGTAATCTTTCCATTCCAGACCAAATTATTGATTACACTTATGGGCGTGAACACACTATATATGATGGCATTCATTGCGAAACTGTTGATCATATCGACTTCACCAAGCCGTACTCTGAAACATTGAGAGCAAAACTTCTTCGCTCAGCAAGCGCGGTGTCATTTGATGTCTTGGATGGTGGAGTTTACGGTGCTACTCAGGGGCCGAGATTAGAGTCATCAGCTGAAATACTTCGTTGTAAGGCTGAAGGCTGCGATATGGTCGGAATGACGGGCATGCCTGAAGCTGCGCTAGCAAGAGAATTGGAGTTGGACTATGCCTGTATTGCCTTGAGTGCGAATTGGGCAGCAGGTTTGTCAGATACGCCTATTACAATGGCAGATATAAAAGAGGCAGTTTCGAAAGCGTCAGCACGCGTAAGCGAGCTGATTTTTCAAGATCTGGGAAGTTTATAGTCGAGCAATTAAGCAGCGGGTTCTGTTAGCTGACAATGTGTGTCACACAAATCCCGCTGCTGCAGTTAAGAGGTGGTATTCGGGAATGTTTGTTAGCTTGCTTTCTTAGTTAGTTGGTTTTGATACATTTCTCGAATTTGCTCTGCTGAGTACTTGTCTACAGTTATGTGGTTAAATTCAACTAGGTGTAATGCAGGGGAGCTTGGTAGTTCTTGATCAATTAACTCGGTGCCATTCGAATTTCTTGGCGCTGTATTTTGTTTCGCTAAACGACTTGCTTCTTTAGATGCTTTTGTTGTCATATCAAACCTTCCAGAGAGAAAACTTCTTAAGCGGTACATATAAAATATAAACTACCTTGGCTGGGATTTCACTTAATTTTATTCATAGCCTTAGACTATTAAGTTCTGATTGATAATAAGTATAAGCCCTTTGCACAGAAATGGGAGTGCTTGCGTGTCGCTAATTTGTAGCAGTTTGTAAACGGAAAGAAAGTAGGTGGCTATGCGCAGTGTTGGCTTAGAAGCCCGACTTTTGGAGCCATTGATCCAGGCGATTCGCAAAGGCTTGCCTTTCTTGTTGGCCTAAGGGCGGTGGTCCTCCTGAATGAACACCGCTGGATCGCATTGTCTCCATAAAATCTCGCATATTTAAGCGCGACTTGATGTTTTCCTTTGTATAGAGCTGCCCCCGTGTACCGATAACCTTGGCACCCTTGGTAATTACTTCGTCGGCGAGAGGAATATCTTGAGTGATGACAAGATCATTTTTGTTCGTTTGTTGCACTATCCAGTTGTCTGCAACGTCAAAGCCACTACTAACCTGAATTGACCTTAGAGTCTTGTACTTTGGTAGGGGGATATGCTGATTAGCAACGAACGTGATCACAACATTGGTTCTTTTCGCAGCTTTAATCAAAATGTCGCGAATAACAACCGGGCAGGCATCAGCGTCCACCCAAATAGAAGGTAAAAGGGTGTCAGAAGTTCTGGTTTCATTTGTGCTTGATTTATCGTTCATAATAAGTCGCTAGATAACGCTAATAATAGTAGCTCTATCTGCTAGATCTCGGGCTCTGGCTCTAATTTATTAATGGTGACAATTAAACCGATTGCCGGGTGATCTAAATAATGAATTTCTCCATATTTTAAGCGCCGGCTTTGGTGTAAACGGAATACCTGACTAGGTATCCTGGAGGAAGAGTGCTTGCTTAAAACAATTTCGTCTGGCTTGTATGCTTGTAGCAATGAATCAGTTTTGTGTCGAATAGTGCTGGTCGAAAGTAGCCAGTCGAAAATGTTTCGCTCTGGATAAAACAAAAAACTGGTAAGAAATAAATCTGCTTCGATGTGCATGTATCGGGAACGTTTAATAGTAAGCGTTCCCTCTAGGTGAGTTTCACCATAATAGCTTTCATTTTGAACTACATCGGTCAGCGCAGATATACGAAGTGGGGGTAATGTGCTGCCTGGTTCCATGGCTTGTTGCCAAGCGCCATATTTAATGACGCGTACATCCCTACTTTTATTTAATTTTGAAAGCGCATCATTGAGTTGCATTGATGAACTATCAAGCTGTTCATATTGGAAGTTCGATAAGGTTTCTAAACCTTCGATCAAATGAGTGTATTGTGAATGCCGAGGTGGATTGTAGGGAACAAGATTAAACTTTCTATTCGCTTCGACATGCCCCTGGTGAGTAAAGAGAATGTATTCTACCTGGAATATTTCTTCGCTGAAATCTTCAGCATAAGCATGGTTAATCGTGAAAGACAAAAGAAATAGCGCGAGTATTCGAAAACAGAGCTTGTAGAGAGTATTCAATGTTAACACGTGCGTAAAAGCCTCACCTTCTTACAGGTTGGAGTGAAATTAGCTGAATACTACCATTCTCATTACTTAAAGCCAGAGAAATTTAAGCCTTGAATCCAAACCTTTCGAAAAGAAATGAGCTAGAAGAAATCACCGATGTAATTATTGAGTACGTCACCTTTTTGCACCTTTGGTTTGTCTGTACTCATGTCTACAGGTTTTTCTGTAGGCTCTACCGCTTCGGTAGGCGAGTGTGCCACAAATGCGGGGAGCTCGCTTGCTAAACTACTTTTCGTGGTGTGAACATGGTTAGCACCCTCTAAAGCAGTCACGCGGTAATAGTAACGCCCGCGATATGCTGCAAGGAAAACTAAGCAAAGTGTTAACAGTTCGAAAAGGTGAATGAGCATAATTGTAAGTTGGTACTCTAAGCAATATGTCAGTGTCTGCGTAAAAGTGAAGCGGTATTCTATTGAATAACGTGCATCAGATCAGCTAATTATAGTTGATTTTACAACTATTTTAAATTTGTGGCTGTGTTTTGGGCTTGTTAGTGAGGTGTGGTAATATCCGCGCCAAATTAATGGGGTTGAGGTTGGTAAGTTATGAGCGAAGAACAAGGTCAGAAACGTGTAGGGTTCGTTAGTCTGGGATGTCCAAAGGCTTTAGTAGACTCTGAGCGTATATTGACCAAATTAAAGCTTGAAGGTTACGAAGTCGCCCCAGAATATGATAATGCGGATGTTGTGGTCGTAAATACTTGTGGTTTTATTGACTCTGCCAAGCAAGAATCACTCGATGCGATTAATGAAGCGATGCGCGAGAATGGTAAGGTCGTTGTCACCGGGTGTATGGGCAAGGGGAGTGACGCAGAGCAGATAAAGAGCGCTTTCCCTGAAGTGTTAAACGTTAGCGGACCGGCCGATTATGAAAGCGTAATGGGCGCTGTTCACGAATATGCTCCCCCGTCGAAAGAACAGGAAACGCACTATAGTGACAGGGTGCCTGCTCAAGGCATCAAATTAACACCTAAGCATTATGCTTACCTTAAAATCTCGGAAGGATGTAACCATCGCTGTAGCTTTTGTATTATCCCTCATATGCGCGGAGATTTGGTAAGTCGCCCAATTTCTGAAGTTATTGAAGAGGCCAAACGCTTGGTAGAAAGTGGTGTAAAAGAGCTTCTTGTTATCTCTCAAGATACAAGCGCCTACGGTGTCGATGTTAAATATAAGCTCGATTTTATGGAAGGCCGGGCTCACGAAACACGTATGCAAGACCTCGCTGTTGCGCTAGGAGAATTGGGTGTATGGGTAAGAATGCATTACGTTTATCCTTATCCTCATGTTGATAAACTGATCCCCTTAATGGCAGAAGGAAAGATTCTGCCGTATTTGGATATTCCCTTCCAGCACGCTAGTGCAAAAATACTAAAAGCAATGAAACGTCCTGCGCACAGCGAGAAGGTCATCGATCGCATTCGTTCCTGGCGCGAGATATGTCCTGAACTTACGATAAGAAGCACCTTCATTGTTGGTTTTCCGGGTGAAACAGAGCAAGATTTTCAGGAGCTATTGGACTTTTTAGAAGAGGCCCAGTTAGATCGTGTAGGTTGCTTTACGTATTCTCCTGTAGAGGGCGCGCCAGCAAACGTCTTGGCGAATCAGGTCCCCGAAGAAGTGAAGGAGAGTAGGCACAAAAGGTTTATGGAAAAGCAGGCTGAGATTAGTGCCGAACGTTTGCGAGCAAAGGTTGGTTCATTGCAATGGGTGATCATTGACGAAGTGGTTGAAGAAGGCGCGGTAGGTAGGAGCTCAGCAGACGCACCTGAAATAGATGGTAACGTCTTCATCGATGGAGCAACTCACCTATGTGTCGGTGACTTGGTTAAAGTAGAGGTCGAAGAGGTTGATGAGTATGATATGTGGGGGCGCTTGGTTTAGAAGGAGAGGCTTCTTTCTTCCTATATCTAAATCAACGAACTCTTTAATTAGGTGAAAAAGTCGGCACGCAATCTGACCTACTTAAATAGCGGTTTCGACTAGAGCCTAGAAATGCCCTGCCCAATCTTAGTCAGCAATGTGCCAATTTCAGACCTTGGCACTTGCTTCAAGGTTGGCCGAAACTTACTGATTCTGAATCGTCGATTGATATCGGGAATTGGTGATTAGCGGACATAATCAAGTTATCCAGACAAACGCAACTTAGACAATAAGCTGCTTATATCTTAGTGCTCTGCTTTAATCTTACTGCATGCCATTAGCTGATGCTGAAACAGCAGTAGATTCAAACTGTCATCCTTCCTCCCAAGCAGAAATCGCCCATGCAACGCTGTTAAAAAATAAAACCATTAGATCTTCGACTCATTAGATCTTCGACTCATTAGGTCTGTTAGTCGCTGAAGTGTGACGCGCCTTTTAATTCTAGTATCCAGATAAATTTGTTTTGGCATTACTACTGTAGAAAAACAAGCTAGCCTGCACTCTATAACGCTAAGTGGTATGGATCTATCGAACCTAAACTATCCGGACCTAGGAAACGGAGCTTTACGCGGAAGGGGCGTTCAGTTCTTCTAAGTTTTTGTGTATTTTCATTGCATTTGAACTAGCTTGCGGCTAGCTTATAAAGATAAAACTAAGCATCAATTTAGCCTATGAACCCTGAACTTCTGTCTGCTACTTATCTAAACCATTTCTCGCGCTATGCCGAAGAGCAAGGAATTGATCTACAACCTTTCTGGAAACAGGTTGATCACAACGAAAGCGAGCCCTTCATTAAAGTGGATACCTTGAAACAGCTTATTCACTATATGTGGAAAAAGGGGTGTCCGCGTTCGTTAGGATTGTTTGTCGGTAGGAACATCAGCTTGTCCAGTCATGGCCATGTAGGCTATGGCCTGTCGCATGCAACCAACCTGGAAGACAGCCTGGTATTTCTTTGTGAATATTACAAAATTCGCGCACAAATTCTCAGCTTCTATATCGAAGAGGATGAAGAGAACATCTATCTCTGTATAAAACCCCTTGCCGATTGGGGAGACATTGATGTTGTTCTTTATGAGACGATTGCTGCGCTGGTTTTCAACATTATCAAATTTGCTATTGGCTCAAAAGTAGAAGAATGCGTTCTGGAGCTGCCTTTCGAAGAGCCTGACTGGAGTGACTTATATGGATCGTGTTTGCCGAAGCGCATTCGTTATTCAGACGGAGTTTTGCGATATGGTATGCCATTGGAGTGGAAGGCGATCACCTGCGTTTCAGCAGATCCGGTTACTGCCGAAATGGCCGCTCAACAATGTAAGAATGAGCTTAATCGTTTACTGGAATCACGCACATTATCAGACAAAGTGAATGAACTAATTCTTTCGAGTGTTCAGTTTGAACTATCACTCGAGCAAACCGCCAAGACGCTTTATATGTCCAAGAGCACCTTAATCAGAAAACTGAAGCAAGAAGGTAAGACTTTCAAACTTCTAATGGAAGACGCCAAGAAAAAAAATGCTCAATACTTGCTGAAGAAAACAGATCAAAAGATAGATGTGATCGCTTTACAGCTTGGTTACGAAGATGTGTCGAATTTTGGGCGCAGTTTCAAACGCTGGTTTGGCTGCGCGCCATCACAGTATCGAGAAGGGTAAGGAAGTTTATCGTTATTGACACTTATTGACCTGTCCTTGGCAACTCCCGCCATTCTTAGGTGCTGAGCACTCAGTTAACATCACCCTCATGATAACCATATTGACTCTAGATTGGGTGACAAGATGTCAGAACTAATATACGACTACATCATTGTTGGCGCCGGTTCGGCGGGCAGTGTGCTTGCGAATCGCTTAAGCGAGAATGAAAAGAACTCGGTGCTGGTACTTGAAGCCGGACCTGAAGACAAAAGTCCAATGATTAAAATACCCGGAGCTTTTGCTTACTTTATGTATAGTAAAAAATATAACTGGGGCTATGAGTCTGAAGCCGTTGCCGACATTCGTAAGGGGCAACCAATGTTCTGCCCCAGAGGAAAAACCTTAGGCGGAAGTAGCGCCATCAACGCAATGGTCTATGTTCGAGGCGACAAATCTGATTATGATCACTGGGAAGCCCAAGGAAATAAGGGCTGGAAATTCGATTCAATGTTGCCCTATTTTAAAAAAGCCGAAACAAATGAGCGAGGATGCAATGACTACCACGGCAGCCAAGGTCCTCTTTATGTCTCAAACACACAAAATACTTACCCCTTGAATGAGTGCTTCCTAAAAGGTTCTGAGCAAGCGGGATACCCTTTAAATGACGATTTCAATGGGCCTCAATTTGAAGGTGTGGGCTATTATCAGTTTACAATCAAGAATGGCGAAAGGTGCGGTGTCTCACGGGCCTATTTAAAGCCTGCTCGTACTCGAAAAAATCTGCACATACAATGTGAAGCCTTAGTTAATCGAATTATTCTCGAAGATAAAGAGGCCAAAGGTGTGGTCTATTCGCAACGAGAAAAAGAGTATACCGCTCATGCTAAAAAAGAAGTTATTTTGTGTGGTGGTGCGTTTAACACACCACAAACTCTCATGCTGTCCGGGATCGGTGATAAGAAGGAGCTCGAGAAAGTAGGTATAGCTGTCGTTCATGATCTTCCAGGAGTAGGAAAAAACCTTCAAGAACATGTTGATGCTTGTGTATTGGTAAAAAGCAAGAAAAAAGACGGATTTTCTATTACGCCATCCGGGTTATTAAAAGCCTTGCCAGATGCTTTTAATTACTTTACTGCTAAAAAAGGTAATCTTGCTAATTCGATAACCCAATCTGGCGGCTTCTTGAAATCTGGTCCTTCTGTTGAGGTTCCTGATATTCAGCTGCACTTCGTACCACTTCTTTTTGATGATTGCGGCAGAGATCTTGGTTTACTTTCGCAACATGGTTACTCCCTACATGTGTGCGTACTCAGACCGGAAAGTCGTGGTCAACTAAGCTTAAAGTCTTTAGACCCTCGCGATCGAATCAAAATCGATTTTAACTTCCTCTCTCAAGAAAAAGATCAAAAAGTTTTGGTTGACGGCATTCGGGTCGCGCGAAAAATCCTAGCATCTGAAGCTTTTGATGATCATCGTGGCGACGAAGTTCACCCAGGAGCTGATATCACCTCCGATGCAGACATTCTGCAAGCGTGCAAAGATCGTTTAGGTCTGGTTTATCACCCCGTGGGTACCTGCAAAATGGGTAATGACGATATGTCTGTCGTTGACGACCAGTTGCGTGTTCA
>NZ_LWGA01000691.1:0-7309 GCF_001635235.1 Oleiphilus sp. HI0117
CAAGCCCGACCCGATTCCGGATGAGGTCTTGGCCCGCATATTGAAAGCCGCACATCATGCGCCCTCGGTTGGCTTTATGCAGCCCTGGAACTTTATGTTAGTTCGCTCAAAAACAGTTCGACAACAAGTACAAGAGGCTTTTACTGATGCCAATAACGAAGCAATGGAAATGTTTCCGGACAACAAGAAGCCCCTGTATCAGTCTCTGAAGCTCGAAGGAATTTTAGACTCACCGCTTAACCTTGTCGTCACCTGTGACCGTCAACGCGGCGGCCCTGTTGTGCTAGGCCGCACACATATAAAAAGCATGGACTTAAACAGCACCGTCTGTGCCGTTCAGAACTTATGGCTGGCAGCACGCGCTGAGAATGTAGGTATTGGCTGGGTTAGTATCTTTGATCAGGACAGAGTAAAAGCAATTTTAGGCATTCCCGAACATGTCGTACCTGTCGCCTACCTATGTATGGGCTATGTCTCTGAATTTAAAGTGAAGCCCGAACTCGAAAGCAAGGGGTGGCGAGAACGTCTGCCATTGGAGGACTTAATCTACTTTGATCAATGGCAGCAACAAAACCGTGACGACAGTCTAATAAAAGTTATCTCTGACCAGCCCGAAGTTTAATTATACAGCGACCTGAGGTGGCAAAACGTAGTAATAAACACTGAAGAAATGACAAATACTGCCCCCCAGTACAAACAGATGCCAGATTGCATGGTTATAGGGAATTCGTTCGACCAAATAGAAGACAACACCAAGAGTATAGATTATTCCGCCCAAAGCGAGTAAAAACACTCCTCCTTCCGGTACTGATGCGAGCAAATCCTCAGCACTTAGAATCACCAACCAACCCATAAGCAGATAGCTCGCGACGCGCAAAAGTGAAAACCGATGCTTGAAACGTATTTTCAAGAAGATACCGAAAAATGCAATGCCCCAAACAAGGGCTAATAAGCCCCAACCACCGACTTCTCTCATACTCACCATGAGGTAGGGTGTATAAGAACCTGCAATCAGGAGGTAAATAGCACAGTGATCGAACATCTTCAGCTTATCTTTTTTAACCGGGCATCGCTCGGCATGATAAAGCGTCGAAGCTAAGTATAAAGCCGTTAGACTCAAGCCAAATATACTAAAACTGGCGACTCTCCATACATCATCCATTGGAATTGCAGCGATTAACAAGACAAATAAACCCGCAATGCTTAATAGCACACCTAGCCCGTGAGTTAAGGTATTTAGCAACTCGTCTAAACTATGTTCCAGGGTTTCCACCCGCTTATTATCAACTGGCTGATCGCCCGTTTTGTCCACCACTTTGCTCATAATCACAACTTGCGCCTCAAATTTAAGTGTACACATGTTAGCTGAAGTTGGACAGAATAAGTAGTCTATTTTTTAACCATAGTTAAGTCTGACCCTGCATAGTGACTACTAACTTACGTGAACCAGCTTGATTTCTATGCTCCCCAAGATAAATCCCTTGCCACGCACCCATCGAGAACCTTCCCGAGTTAATCGGAATAGTTAAAGAGCAGCCTAGCAGCGAGGCTTTGATATGAGCGGGCATATCGTCAGAACCCTCGAGTATATGATCATAATAGGGTGCATTTTCCGGCACAAACTTATTAAAGTGCTTTTCCATATCACTGCGGACATCCGGGTCTGCATTTTCATTTAATGTGAGTGATGCTGAGGTATGTTGAATAAACAGGTTCGCTAGACCTATTGAAATCGTATTGAGCTCAGGTAAGGCTTGCTCAATTTCCCGAGTGATCAGATGAAAACCGCGGGAGCGGGCTTGAAGCTCAAGTTCTTTTTGTAGCCATACTGTGCTCATCGTTAAAGTCGCGCCCTCTTGATTCAAATTAACTAAACAATGTAAGCCTGGGGTTCTCCCTCGGCAAATCTTCTAATATTTGCGGCAGCTTTGTCCAACAAGCGCTGACGCGCCTCTTTACTCGCCCAAGCACAATGAGGGGTAACAATTAAGTTTGGAATTTCTCTATCCAGTAGTACATTTCCACCCTTAGGCGGTTCAACGGATAAGACATCTGTTGCTGCGCCGGCCAAGCGGCGTTCTTTCAATGCCTCGGCCAAAGCGTTTTCATCCACAATGCCACCTCGAGCAAGATTTAATAAATAGGCCGAAGGCTTCATTTTAGACAGGGCATTGGCATCGATTAGATTTGTAGTTTCATCACTCAGCAGGCAATGAATAGATAAGACATCAACTTGCGGCAATAGCTCTTCCAAAGCCAAGCGAGGATAGCCATCAACACTTTCCAAGCTTTGACCGGAACGAGCTGCCAGTATAACCTTCATGCCAAAGCCTTCGGCCATTTTTGCAACACCCTGTCCAAGGTCACCATAACCGAGCAGGCCAAGCGTCTTGCCTTCCAGTTCAACAATAGGGTAGTCCATCAAACAAAAAATCGGACTTGTACACCAGCGTCCATCTTGAACATCTTTAGCGTAATCCAATAAACGGTTTGTTAGTGCCAGCAACAAAGAAAAGGTATGCTGAACAATAGCCGGGCGCCCATACTGTGTGACATTACAGACCCTAACACCGGCCTCTTTAGCCGCTTGCAAGTCAATATTGTTCGTCCCTGTCGCCGTAACGGCTATCAGCTTTAGGCTGGGGTTACTTGTTATTTCTTTCTTCCCCAATAGCACTTTATTGACAACGACCACCTCAAAGCCTTTTATTCGTTCACAGACATTCGCTGATTCCGTCGTATCATAAGATTGATATTGGCTAAATGAAGACTCGATATCACTCAGGTCCAGACCATCTCCCATACTTGCTACATCAAGGAAAACCCCTTTCATCGCGCCACCTGCCTTAAGATCAATTTTGCTTCGCCAAGAAAAACGAGAGTATGTCATATCAAGCTAATTGATGACAAAAACCTGTTTAGGTACCCGAAGCTTTTTTCTTTCTAAGAGCTTGAGCTGACAATATGCGGTGTCTGTTGCCACTTTCGAATGAAGGCCGGGATTTCGGGTGCTGGGATTGGCTTAGAATAGAAAAAGCCTTGAGCATAATCACAACCAAGCCCGATTAATGACTCTTCCTGCTTCTTAGACTCGATACCTTCAGCCAAGACCTCGATAGATAAGCTATCAGCTAAGGTAATGATACTCTTGACCAGTGCTTGATCAGAGCTGTTGTTAATTAACTCATTGACAAACATACGGTCAATTTTAATCTTTGACAGGATATGGCTGAATTTTTTGATATAACCAAGAGACGAATAACCTGTACCAAAGTCATCAATACTGAATTTAAGCCCTGACTTAAGTAGCTGCTTAATACCCTTCATCACAACAGGGTCGTCGTCCAACATCAAACGTTCTGTTACTTCCAGCTCCACCCAATCCAAGGTTTGCAAAAATACCTGGTGATTATGCGTCCAGTCAGATAACTCGCGATGGTGAAAGTTAGTTGGGCTAAAGTTGATAGCAACGATAAATTCTTCATTGAAATCACTGCGCCACTCTTTAACCTGCGCAATGGCATGTTCAAATACCCAGATGTCGATATCAAATATCTGACCGGTTTTTTCGGCAACCGGAATAAACAAGTCCGGCCTAACCTTACCCAGGTCTTCATCTTCCCAGCGTAATAAGGCTTCGAAACCGGTAATACTCATATCGCGCAAATCAATCAAAGGCTGAAAATAGAGCTCTAGTTGATTATTAACGATCGCATCTTTCAATTTACTCTTAATCGTATTGTGCAACACGATGTTATACATCATTGACTGGTCAAAGAATGCAAAGGTATTACGGCCTGCTTCTTTGGCTTTATACATCGCGGTATCTGCACGACGAATCAAATCTTCAGTATTCTCGCCATCTTCAGGGTAAAGCACGACCCCGATACTACAACCTAATTGAAGCTGCGAGTCACTTAAGACAAAGTTTTCTTTAAAGGCCAATATCGTTTTATCAGCAACATCCTCAGCATCTGCGCGAGTGTTGCACTGAAAGCAAGCGATGAACTCATCGCCACCAAAACGGGCCACATAACCTCCGTAGCGAGTGATCAACTTCTTCAAGCGGGAAGCACTATCCAGCAGAATCTTATCGCCTGTACTATGCCCCAGGCTGTCATTCACCTCTTTAAAACCATCCAGGTCAATAAAAAAGATTGCCAGCTTCGAGTATTCGGCGTTTTCCTGCTGGTTAAGCATTTCATTTTTCAGGTGATATTCAATATGGCGACGGTTAGGCAAATTTGTCAGCATGTCGAAATTTGCCTGATGCTCTAACTGGTCTTCATAGGACTCTTTTGCCAAAGCAAACTCGGCAACCTGCTTTCGTCCCCGGTTCAAAGCTTCAACCAAGTCAGCAATTTCATCACTGTATTCGGGGCGATTCAGCACAATGGGCTTATAGGTTTTACTTGTTAGCTGAGCCGGCTGAACGGTTTCACGGCTAATTTTGGAAAGGTGGCGCGTCACTGCATTTTTAACAATCGTACTGAAAACAAAACTAATCAAACCGATCATCAAAGTGGAACTAATAAGGATCACGATCATCTGGTCTAATACAGACTCGGTAATCAACTCATCTTTCACATCAACTTCAATCTTACCCATATTCTGGCCGTTAAAGACCAAAGGGCTCGACAAACTTACTGGCAATTCAATATCCCCGTACTGATATTCATTGCCCAAGGCTTCTACAATTCTAACACCCTGAATTGAAGGCATACGATAGACGCCTTCCAGCAAGATATGAGTGCTATCCTGATCGACGTTCCATAAGCTTCTAGCTAACTGCTGATTAACGGCTTTGATGGTATCATTCGCTTCTTCGTAAACAGAAAGCCTTCCATCTTGATATTGTTTTACCAGCAATACCGATACCGTCACCACGGTAAAAAAGATACCGAGTGATACAAAATAAAAGGTCAAGCGGTGGCCCAGTTTCTTAAACCTTAAACCATGCTTCAACTTTTCTAGTGCGGAAAGGCCCAAAACCGTGTCCTACCTCTAGGTGAATTCGAAGAATCAATCTATCTACACTTTACATACAGCGTGATACAAGCTTAGACCATATTTTCAACAAACCTAGTAAGTCTGCTCGAAAAGTTAAGCCATCGTTGTAAGTAGATACTTTGCTTATATCTTAAGCAAAGGTATTATAGCCAGCTTTACGGAAGCATTACTTTGACAGCTTCTAAACTTTTTATTTGGAACAGCGAAACATGGCAATAAAGTCTGACAAGTGGATACGTAGAATGGCACAAGAGCAAGGCATGATTGAGCCATTCGAACCAGGGCAGGTTCGAACCGGTGAAAATGGCCGAATTATCTCTTATGGAACATCCAGTTATGGCTACGATGTTCGCTGCAGCAGTGAATTCAAGATCTTCACAAACGTCCACTCAGCAACCGTAGACCCTAAACAGTTTGATGAAAACAGCTTCGTCGATATTGATAGCGATGTTTGTATCATCCCACCAAACTCCTTTGCTTTGGCTCGAACTGTTGAGTACTTCAGAATTCCTCGTAGCGTCCTCACTGTTTGTTTGGGCAAATCTACTTATGCACGCTGCGGCATTATCGTTAACGTCACCCCATTAGAACCCGAATGGGAAGGTCACGTCACACTTGAGTTCTCTAACACCACCAATTTGCCAGCAAAAATTTATGCTAACGAAGGTGTTGCACAGATGCTGTTCTTCGAATCTGACGAAGTATGTGAAACAAGTTATAAAGATCGTGGTGGAAAATACCAGGGCCAGACTGGCGTAACGCTGCCGAAAACTTAGTTTAACTGCCTCTTCAAGTCTGAGAGAACACAAGTGGAGCAAGAAGGCGTTATCAAATATCAGCTGGTATTCGAGCATCGAAGCATCTCGATTGACGATACCAGTTTGGCTGAACTGAACCAATGCCGCCAACAAATGATGGCTCACGGGTTAATCGGCCAGGATGATAATCGCTATGAAGGCTATGGCTTTGGCAACCTATCACTGCGTTGCCAGTCAGACTCTAGCATTGAAGCGCCTCCTTCTTTCTGGATCAGCGGCACTCAAACAGGCCACCTTCCAACGCTATTCCCTCGGGATATATGCCTCGTAAACCAAAGCCACCCTGAGACAAATACAATACATGCAGAAGGTGAAACAAAGCCCTCATCGGAAAGTATGACGCATGGCGTCATCTATAAGCTTAGTGCCCGAATAAAAGCTGTGGTGCACGTTCACTCCACAGAAATATGGAAGCAACGTTCAGCGCTCAAGCTAGCTTCCACCCCCAAAGAAATACCTTATGGCACGCCAGAGATGGCAGAATCAGTGCGCCAACTATCCGCTCAATTATTACTATCTGAGAAGTCTATTCTCTTTTGCATGGACGGCCATGAAGACGGCGTTGTTGTGGCTGGTGAGTCTCTTTCTCAGTGCACCCAAACGCTAATAAACACTTTACATAGAGCAGCGACATACTCGTAAGCTTATACCAACTACCTGCAGGCTAGGCACAATGAACCGATTGAAGTTTCAAAAATCTCTCAACTCTCTTAGAGGCTGGCGTGAACGGGCATTTATGCTTGCAATAGCGGAACGCGCCCTTCCCAACGCCCTCCTATATCTTGACAGTATCGAGTCTGACAGCCCTTCAGACTCTCCACTCAAGCTTGCAGACATCGACAGCGCCTGGAACATGCTCATAATTGAGCAAGACGAAGAAGGTATTGTAGAGCTCCTCGATCTGACCCAGGCGAACATGCCTGATACCGAACAGAGCGAACATTATGGTGCCCTGCCAACTCACGATTGCCTAAGCATTCTAGAACAGGCTCTATTGGCTGGGATCAACGATGAAAAACCACGTGCATTGAGCGTTAGCCAACTGTCCTTGGAAACCATCACTCAGTTTATAGAGTTTTCCGAAGGCGACTCACTGAGCGAAAACCAGCTAATAAAGTTATTCGATTCACATCCGCTCATTGAACGCGAGTTTTCATTTCAAGCCGAACTGAGCGAGCTACTAAGATCTGCAAGCCACCCTGGAGAAGAACTGATTCTTGCCATTCGAGAGCTTGCTCAAGATGAAGGCATTAGTAATATCGGTATCAGCCTATAGACCTTAAGAGCCCTAATCTAGGGCTCTCAAAATTTGCAAGCAATTACTTGCAAAAAAATCTGCTAAATTATGTAAAAACTTCCTTGTCAATTCTACCGAAAAATTCTTTCTTCATTATAATTCCGCGCCTCCATCATTTTCTATATTGATCCATTTTCTTACTACATTTATATAACAGAGGTATCGCTTATATGATCGTTTTTAC
>NZ_LWGA01000692.1:0-11341 GCF_001635235.1 Oleiphilus sp. HI0117
GAAATTTGATCGGCGAAAAGATCCAGGTTGTAGTACCGATAGCCAGGGTCAGCCCTGTAAAAGCAACGGCTTTANCCGTTGAGTGGAGCGTATGGAAATAAGCTCTCTGTAAAGTCATGCCTTGCGTTAGGTACTCCTCTAGACGAGAGTAGATATAGATACCGTAATCGACACCTAAGCCCACACCCAAAGCAATAATTGGTAAGGTTGAAACCTTCACACCAATGCCTAAAAAGGCCATCAAGGCCGTACATAGAATGGAAGTCATCATCAAAGGCATAACAATGCAAACAACGGCTCGCATAGAGCGGTAGGCGAGCAAAACCATCATTCCGACAATCACATAAACAATAACCATCATAAAAGTCTGTGATTCAGCTATCACCTGGTTAGTCGCGACTTCAATACCTGCATTTCCAGCCGCCAACAATATTTGCACCTCATCTGACTCAAAGGTCTCCGTGTAAGCCTCTACCACATCAACCGTTCGCTGCAAGGTTTCCGCTTTATGGTCATTAAGAAAAATGAAAATAGGGGCTAAGCTGCAATCGCGATTAATAAAGCCCGAAGGCACGTGCTGCAAAGAAGTGTCGATAATTTTCTGGTTTCTCGATAATTCAAACCACTTATAACTCCCTTCATTAAATGCTTTGGTGACCGCCTTTGAAATATTCACTATCGAAACACTTAATTGAACACCCTCAGTATGATTTAGCTCCCACTGCAAACGCTCCATTAAATCCATCACTTCATAAGATACACATTGCTCTTGTGGCGTCTTAACCATCAGCACCATGACATCAGCACTGGTCGAGTAGTTACTGGTAATAAATGCATTATCCAGGTTATAACGAGAGTCAGGGCGTAACTCGGGAGCACCCGCATCTAGCTCTCCAATCTTCAACCCCTGGGAGACATAAAGACCCATTGCCACAGCAAATTGCGCAAGAATAATAAACTGCAAAGCATATTTATGAGATGCCATCTTCGCTATTCTTGCCCATATCGGGCTGGGGTGCTTTTCTACCTTACGCACATGCGCGATACCACGCTTAGTCACACCAAAGTAAGACATAATAATAGGCAGCAATACCATATTGGTGATGATAATACTGGCAATACCAACACTGGCACCAACGGCCAAGTCTTTTATCACATCCACCTCAACCACAATCAGGGTCATGAAACCAATTGCATCACTAATCAAGGCAAGCATCGCTGGCACATAATGGTGACGAAAAGTACGAAGCGTTGCCTCGAGTGACTCAAACCCTGCGCCCATTTCGTGGGTCAAGCCATTGATAAACTGGACCGAGTGGCTAATAGCAGTCGCGAATATAATAAAAGGAATCAGCACCGAATAAGGATCAAGACCATAGCCTAGTAAGTGCATAATCCCCATTTGCCATACCACCGCAACAATGGAGCAGCCAACAGCTGCCAGGGTGCTGGTAAGACATCGGGAATAGTGAAATAGCAAAGCCGCAGTAATCAATACAGCAACAGCGAAAAAGACAACGATCGCAGAGAAACCTTCAATCAAGTCGCCAATTTTTTTGGCAAAGCCAACAATCTGAATGTTGACCTTAGATCCTTCTCCCGCGTAGCGCTGCCTAACGTTTTCTTCCAACACCCTAGAAAAGTCGAGGTAATTTAACGGCTCCCCCGTCTCTGGGTTTTTCTCCAACAAGGGGACATAGACAATCGAAGACTTAAAATTATTCGCTACCAGGCGACCGATTTCACCCGAGCGCAAGATGTTCTGTCTCATTTGTTCCAGGCTTGCGTCACTTCCATCATAGTCATGAGGGATAACTGTCCCTCCCTGAAAACCCTCTTCTGTCACTTCAACCCAGCGAACATTAGGCGTCCACAGAGACTTTAACCCTGTACGATCCACCCCTGGTAAATAGAACACTTCATCACTAATTTTCTCTAGTACATCCAGATAATCCTTATCAAAAATATCACCTTGCTTGGCCTCGACCGAGATTCGAATAAAGTTCGCCAGGTTCTCAAGGTCCTCTCTGTTCTCAAGGAAGTTGATAACATAAGGGTGCTCTAAGGGGATCATTCTTTCCAGGCTGGCATCAGGCCTTACCTTCGTCCCCATATAAGCCAAAAACAAAGATACAGAGAGGAATAAGCACAAGACAACCAGCCTTCGGCTAAATATCCACCGCTCGACCATTGGCTCAGCAAGACTAACGCTCTGTAACTCTTGTTGTTCGATTTCACTCATTATCGTTTTTCACTCTTCTTACTTTTCAAGTGTCAGATTCGCATCTTAATAAGGCTGAAAGTGGACACCATGATCACTCACCAGCACCAATTCAGAGTTCTTTAATGTCGCAACAGCGTTATAAGCCTCTAGACCCGACTGTTTAACTTTAGAGAAAGTCTTACCCTGGTCGGTGCTGCGTACAATCACACCTGAAAAGCCACTTAATATCACCACGCCATTTTCATCAATCGTAGAGCCGGTTAAGTTAGTCGTTGCAGGCGTAGCAACCTTATCCCATGATTGACCTTCATCGGCTGAGCTATACACATTGCCTTTCAAACCATAAATCAACACTTCTTTGACCTGAGGGACTTCCTGAATGCCAAAAAAAGAGCCTTCATATGGGCTATATAAGGTTTCCCAGCTCTCCCCCTGATCATATGAGGCGAACATTGTGCCGGCCTCACCGACTATCAAAACGGCACCAGTGGATAAAACAGCAATTGAGTTTAGGTGGTAACGGTCAAAATTCTCTAAACGGTTTGCCATCGAAAACCAGGTCTTACCACCATCCTCGGTTGCAAAAAATAAACCGTAGGCACCGACAACATAGCCTTTATCTTTGTTTTCAAAATACACTTCCAAAAGAGGGTTCGCTGGCCCTAACTGGCTATCAAACTCAGCATTCGATAGGGCGAATTCGGCATCATCTAAATCGTAGGACAAATCGTCCTGAGCTTCCTCATCGGCGGCATCGTACTCTTCCCGAAGAGCTTGATAGTCTGCTTTAGCACCGTCAAGGAGCAGCTCATTAGCTCGCTTGCCATCAAACTGAAGCGTCCAGTTTTCGCCAGCATCTTGCGTATGAAGAACCACGGCACTATGCCCCACTGCCCAGCCATGGGTATCATCAACAAAGTACATCGCTGTGAGCATCGTTGAAACAGGCACCTTTGCCTGAACCCAGTTTTCACCTCCGTCATTAGAGTAAGCAATGACGCCGCGTTCGCCGATTGTTAGCAATCGATCACCGAGAGTCGTGACATCAAGAAAAGCCGACTTCTCGACATTGTTGAAGGTTCGCGAAGGCTCATCTAAACGATCCTTTAATTCAAGCGCACTAAGTGGCCCTGCAAGCAAAAGCAATAGAAAAAGGCGGTGCAGCATTTTGAGGCAAGCATAGCTATTCAACATGATGTTCAGTATTCTTTCCGTAATAAGTAGGTGCTTAATAAATTTAGCTCATCAATAGCAATAAGAAAAAGAATTTATGCCATATATCAATACTGCTGACGGTCAGCGAATTTATGTGCGCGACCTTGGCCCCAAAAACGCTAACACAGCTCCGATCATTCTACTCCATGGCTTTGGTATGCAGTCTCTGCATTGGCTACCTTTTGCCCTGCCCTTAGCAAGAAAGCAGCGTTTTATCATTCCCGATTTGCGAGGTTTTGGCCTTTCCCATCACATCAACCATGACCGGGATTGCGTCATGTCCAATTACGCAGACGATCTACAGCAAATAATCACTTCCTTAGAGCTGGAGAGTTTTAAATTAGCTGGTATATCAATGGGCGCCTTTGTTGCACTTAAGTACCAGGAAAAATATAGCGACAATCAGGTTGAACGTTATCTACATATCGACCAAAGTCCCAAATGCCTTAATGATAGTGAGTGGAAATGGGGGCTTTTTGGCGCAGAAAACCAAGAAAGACTCTCCGAAGCGACAGACCTAATAGGCAAGCTAGACCCTTATATTGAGGCTCAGGCAGCCTACGACACCCTCCCCAAAACACTAAGAAAAGAGTTATGGGATAATTTAGCAAGCTTCTTCTCTGATGCGCTGTCTCGCTCATCCCACAAAGCGATTGCCAGGAGAGTATGCTCAAATGAGTTTTTGGCCCGCAAAATAATGCCTGTCGATAACTGGCCCGTTTACATCACCTGTCTGAAAGCCTACATAGAACAAGACTACGACATGCTCGACGTTATCGCTAAGCTGAATAGCCCGCTGACATTAGTCGTTGGGCTTAAATCAACGATGTACCCCTGTACCGGCCAACTCCGCATTGCCGACCATCACCCCAATTGCGATGTTCTCACTTTCCGAAACAGCGGGCATACACCGCTTATCGATCAACCTTATCGCTTTTTTCAGACACTAAAAGGTTTTGCCCAAGCCTAAATTTTGACCTAAAAAACTGTTATGCTGCCGCCGAAATTTAAACAACATTTCTCGGAGTACTCGTGGAGAATATAACACCCGCATTAATTGGTGGATTACTGATAGGTCTTTCGGCCAGCCTTATTATGCTTTTTTACGGTCGTATCACCGGTGTCAGCAGCATGATTCAGAGCCTTGTTAAGCGCACACAAGGTAATACCTTAAACAGTTTTGCCTTCTTAGCAGGAATGGCTTTAGGTGCATTGTGCTTAAGCGAGCTCAGCCAAATTAATTCTCAACCCATTCCAAACCATCCGGTTATTATTATCCTTTCCGGACTACTTGTGGGCTACGGTACGTCAATGGGCAGTGGCTGCACCAGCGGCCATGGCATCTGCGGCATTAGTCGCCTTTCCCTGCGTTCGATCATCACTACACTTTGTTTTATGACAAGCGGAATCATCACGGTAGCTATCGTGAGGCATGTCATATGAATGCTCTAATATATCTTTTCTTTGGTCTGTTATTCGGCCTGGGGCTCGCTTTTTCAGGTATGACTAACCCAGAAAAAGTCCTTGGCTTTCTCGACCTATTCGGCAACTGGGATCCGACGTTAATGTTTGTTATGGCTAGCGGCGTGGGAACGACCATGCTCGCCTACCATTTTATTTTCAAGCGTCGGCCGATAATAAATAGCGAGTTTTGTCTTCCAAACAAACAAAAACTGGATAAGCGGCTGATCATTGGTTCTGTTTTGTTCGGCGTCGGCTGGGGGCTTTATGGCTACTGCCCTGGCCCGGCTATTGCCGCCTTAAGCTACTTGCACAGCGATACTTTTTTGTTTGTCGCAGCGATGCTTGGTGGTACGATCATCCATACTGTACAAGGAAAAAAGCAACCTTAAGGGACGTGGACAGCTATGCCGGCAAATGCAACTCAAGTTCTTTGGCTTACACTCTATTTTGCCGTGCTCGGCTGGTCAGGCTACGAACCTATAGACTTGTATACCTGGGTGCTAGAAGTCGCTCCGGCGATCATCGGCCTGGTATTAATCGTTACGACAAGGCGAAGCTTTCCACTGACGCCCCTGCTGTACTTCCTAATCCTGATTCACTGTATCATTTTAATGATTGGTGGACATTACACCTACGCAGAAGTCCCCTTGTTCGACATGATAAAAGAAGCCTGGGACTTGGACCGCAACAATTACGATAAAGTTGGCCATTTCGCACAAGGCTTTGTCCCAGCCATTCTTGCCAGAGAAATCCTTATTCGAAAGCAGGTCGTTAACGGCGTCAGCTGGCTCAATTTCTATATTATTAGCATATGCTTGGCCTTCAGCGCATTTTATGAACTTATCGAATGGTGGGTCGCACTCTTATCAGACCAGGCAGCAGAAGCATTTTTAGGTACTCAAGGCGATAATTGGGATACTCAATCTGATATGGCAATTGCACTGGTAGGCGCGATTCTGGCTATTATCACACTCTCGAAAACACATAACCGCCAGTTACTCAGTCTTAAAAGCCGTGTAAAAGATGATTGACCCCTACGCAAACTCTTTAGAAATCCAGCTTCCTAACTGGTTAAGTGAATATCGTGCTAGCTACCAGATAAGTGAAAGCCTGAGCGAGCGAATGAAGTTCGTCATCGCGGCATCACAAAGAAACATTAATAAAGATACTGGCGGCCCCTTTGCCGCAGGCGTTTTTGAGACCGAGTCTGGCAAACTGATATCTTTAGGTGTCAACCTGGTCACAAGCCAAGGTCTATCAATATTACACGCAGAAATCCTTGCTATCAGCTTGGCTCAACAACAACTGGGTAGTTACGAACTAGCAAAATCCGAGCACCGGTTAGAACTGCTTACCAGTACCGAACCCTGCGCTATGTGCCTGGGAGCAATCCCCTGGTCAGGTATTCATCGCGTCGTCTGTGCGGCAACAGGCAAAGATGCCGAAGCGATAGGCTTTGACGAAGGAGATAAACCCAATGCTTGGAAAGCGGGTCTTGAAAAAAGAAAGATAGAAGTAATAACTGAAGTCTGCCGAGACGAAGCCAAAGCCGTACTAAACAGCTATGCTAATAAAAATGGACATATTTACTAGCATTCTCAGAACTAAGTTTATTTAGAAACCGCCTGGACTAGAATCCAAGGTTTAATCACTAAAGTCCACAGTTCGGCATCGGCCTCATACCAGGCTAAGGCCTGATCATCTGAAACCTGGGCAACCTGCCCCGAGGCTAGCCATTCCTTGAAGATCGGAGCATTATCTGCCGCAAACTGCTCGCCCACCAACAATAGATCAAGACCCGGAGCAACGTATAGCACCATGCCCGAGGCGAAGAAAGTCTGTAGCTCGCGCCAGGGAGCTCTAGCAGTTTCCAAGTTGAGTTTATGCTTAAGTGGAACTTGGTCATTAGCATTGAGTGACGGACTATCGGACATAAGCTACCTAACTTTACTTTCAAAGGAGTTTCGAACAGCAAGCTTTCGTCGCTCGCAGCCTTAAAGCAGGTAATGATACTGAATTTACACTAGAAGTATCCAGTAATAATGAACGATTCATATACTGGATACTTTTTAGATCCTAACAAACACTCAAGGACTGCTAGTTACGAGGCCATCACAGGCTGAACAAGGTCTTCAATATAACTTGATACGATGTCAGTACGGTGCTTCTCGAGCTGTTCAACAAAGTGCTTCACAATACGCTCAGGGTTAGGGAACAGCTTTGCATCGCCAACCAAACCAAACTGAATTTGCCCCGCATAGCTAATGATGCTCAAACCTAAACCGATATCACCCGTCTGGGGAACCCAGAACATCTGCTCTTTAATCTCAGCCCCAGCTAGGTAGCGAGTCTCTCTAGAACCAGGCACATTAGATAAGACAGCGGAGGTTTTGTTACCAAAACTTTCCAATAGGGTTTTCTGAACATTTTTAGGCAGCATGCCTGCCGCATAAAGAATGCCGTAGGACAAAGCTGGTTGAAGAGACTGTTTCAAAGAAATCATGTCATGCTTAATCTTGCAGACTCTCTCCAGCGGATTCTCGATCCCAACAGGCAAAGCCACAAAAACCGTTCCGAAGCAGTTACCCAGGTCGTCAGGGTTACCAGCCATATCCACTTTGCTTTCAGGGCGAATATTGACAGGCAAGGTCACGTGAACCTGCTTGCCATCGAGTTCTTCACCTGCAAGCAGCAACTCCTCGCGAAAGGCACCCGCAACACAAGAAATCAACAAGTCATTAATCTTACAGCCAACCACCTTGGAAATACCGTAAAACTTATCAAAGCTTATCGGCTCAGACCAGGCACAGGTTTTGCGAACACCTAACTTACCCTTCAAGACACGCTTAGGGTCTGGTGCCATCGTCGCCAACTGAGCTAGTTCTGCCGCTGCTTTAACTCCATCACCAACAAGCTCTCTAAGTGCTTCTTTATCGCGTAATACCTGAATACCTTCAGAAGAGACTTTCCTAGCCAATGAGGCATACCGATCTACACGAACTTTCGCAGTATCCACTACTTTCTGGTACCGGGGCCATTCGTAATTAATATCAGTAAGTGTCTCACTTTCTTCGGCCGCTACCTCGTCGTTATCCGCACATGAAGGTGAAAACGGTTTCACATTCGGCGCATCATCGGTAATCGAGTGAAAAACAGAAATCAAAGCTAGCCCGTCTGCATAGCTATGATGAACCCGCAGAATAATCGCATTACCCTGCTCATAGTTATCGACAAACAATAGCTGCCACAAAGGTTTGCTTGCATCCAGCGGTATGCTCGCCTGATCCGCAAGATAGCTCTGTAGAGCTTCTTTGTCTGCATTACCTGTTAGCGCAACACGTTTAACATGGTTATCAATATCGAAGTAAGGATCTTCCTGCCAATAATACTGCCCGGTCTTGAATACAGGGCAAGAAGTAAAGCGTGGAAAACGTAAGAAACGATTAATGATGGTATTTCTAAAATCATCAAAAGCCATACTCTCGGTAATGAGCATGGCATTTATAATCATCAGGTTGGTAGGAGAGTCCATACGCAACCAAGCTGTATCAGCACCTGTTAAAGGTTTTAATTTGCTGTTACTCATGCCTGACCCCAAATATTGTTTTTATGTAATGAGAACGACAGAACGATAGTGATTGCAAAGATAGCAGATATCTTGGCGAAACGGCACCAAGAAAGTAGTGTTATATCTGAGCAATATGACATTCAAGTTTCAATTGAAACCAAATGTTACATTTTTTAACACCGAAAAATAAGCCCATCTGCCATAATTATTTCATAGAGTTACAGACGCTTTTAAACTTAAGTTCTAAATAGCGCTCATTGTTTGACCAATTTAATATTCCATTGTTGCTCAAGCTGCGTATACTTATTGATAAATAATCTAACATTTGCACGGTTTCAGATACAAAGTGAAACCTAAGCAAAGCCATAGTCACAGGGCCTTCCAAGTGTGCAAACGCCGGAAAAGCCAGCTGCCAAATTTTAAGCGCAGCATGACTATTAGAGAGTTGGGAGAGTAAAATGCAAGCAATCCATGCGCGCAAACTGATAAAGCCGATCGAACAAAGCTATACCGAAATGTTTTCGGGCAAGGTCTTCACCGTCGGTAAAGGCGCGGTTAGCATTCGAAACCATAGCAGCCAAGCGAAACATACCGTTATTGGCGTTCACGGTTTTTTGGAAAATCATTGCTACTTTACGCAACTCTATAATGATTCTTCTACAGAATTGGTATTATTGACCTGCAGTAACTACCACGTTCCTGTTAGCGGCCCTATCCCAGAGCCAGCTGAGTGGGAAATACCTATTAAGTACCCTGAAGCGACCATTGAATACGATGCATGCGTCCTTAACCAGGCTCTCGAAAATTTACCGACAACTGAAAACATTCGTATTCACGGTCACTCTCGTGGCGGCGCCGTTATTCTCCAAGCGGTAAGCTTTCGACCAGAACTCTATAAGAATGTTGAGCTAATTCTCGAAGCGCCAGCCTTGCCTGGTGGTAAAACTCACCCACTAGTTTCAGCAATGCTGGAACCTGTCAGCCATGGTATGTGGCCCTGGGTTGTTCGTATGATTAATAGCACACCTTCATCGTCTTATGGACAAATGTTTTTTGGCAAGACCAATGAGCGCAAGAAACAACTGCTCAATAAGATGTTTAGTGCAACCAAAGACCATCTGACTATCGTGCGCAACATTGAGAACCTGTTTGCCTGGATGGATAAAGCTGACTATTCAGTTTATGAGCATGTTAAGCATGGCACCTTCCTAATCCCTAAACTAGATAGAATTCTTGACCGTGACTTAATGCTTGCCAGTGCCAAGCATAGCCCGAATGCCGTGAGAATTGTTGAAACTGATGCGATGAGCCATTTCGTATCACTGGACGACCCTAAATGGACACCGAGCCTTGACGACATGCCCACCGTTCTTAGCAACAAGCCCGCTCGTCCAACAATGAAACTCAACCCCGACCAGCAAAAGAAGCTACAATTATCTGCAGGCGTGTAGCACTTCTTAGCAGATAGTGACTCCGGCGTTGAGCCTTCAGCGCCCAAAACAGCCTTCAGCGCCAAAACAGCTCTCAACACCAGGCATTCAAAAATTCCACTCGATTCAGCGCCTGTCTTTCTATAGAATTCCAAACCTGTTCTATTGAGTATCAGGGATCCGCGATCACTATGAGCCGTGACAAGCTTCTTCACACCCATGCTTCTAGCCCTGCGGCCAAAAGGCTAAGAGAGGCAATGCTCAATTATCACGACTTCCAACAGCAATCAAAGCTCGACAATATCGACCACCACTTGGCAAAACTCGCTCACTGGCAAAGTGAGCGCTTAAAGTTCAGTCATCGCGATTTTTATCAATCAAGCGACTATCAAGACGGCTTATCCTTCCTGTTTACGGATTTATATTCAACCGAGGATTTCAGCGACCGCGATCGGGATCTTGAGCGAATATTTCCTAAAATGATCAAGCTTTTACCAAAAAAAATTCTTGAAACAGTGAGTCTTCTGGTAGAACTAAACTTACTTACTCAGCAGCTAGATCAGCGGCTTGCTGAAATCATATTTATTGAACACAACAGCAATGAGCTAAACGAGAAGATCTATTGTGAAGCTTATCGCGCTAGCGACAATCATGGCCAGCGACTATACCAGATACAACTGACTTCACAGCTGGGACAAAAACTCGACAAGTATGCGCGTAGCTCCGTCATCTTATTTACCTTACGCATGACCGAAGGTGCCGCAGAAATGGCTGGACTACAAGCACTTCATCAATTCTTAATGACCGGCTTTGAAGCCTTTCATAGCATGAAGGATGTACGCACGCTGATGAATACCTTAAGCGAAAGAGAAACCGTCTATCTCGATGAGATTTATCAAGGCAATAATCACCCCTTCAATTTTGACCTGAGCATATAAGCACAAAGGAAATACACATGACCGACCGCATCATTCTTGAACGAGTAAGGCTGGAGATTAAAGATCAAATTGCCTATGTAACCTTAGTTCGTGCAAGTAAGCTCAACGCACTCGATATAGCTATGTTTGAGGCCATTGCAAAAGTGGCTAAAGAACTTAAAAAGAACAAGTCTATCAGAGCGGTCATTCTATCTGGTGACGGTGATGCTTTCTGCTCTGGACTAGACATAAAAAGCGTTTTGAAAAGTCCGGTAGCCGCGCTCAAACTTTTGGTTAAACCCGGCACCAAGGCCTCAAACCTGGCCCAGGATGTCAGCTACCTGTGGCGCGATGCTCCCGTTCCTGTCATTGCAGTGACACACGGAAAATGCTGGGGAGGCGGCTTTCAAATCGCATTGGGTGCCGACTTTAGATACAGCACACCCGATTGCGAATTCTCTATCATGGAAGCACGCTGGGGTCTGATTCCCGACATGGGCGGCACACTAACGCTGAGAGAGCT
>NZ_LWGA01000693.1:0-4565 GCF_001635235.1 Oleiphilus sp. HI0117
TGACCTCGCCTATCGTATCGGTAATTTCGACCTCGGTGTCATTCACAAGCAAGTGATCAAGTTGATAGCGCCAATTTCCATAGTCTCTATCAAAATGCAAACTGACCTCAACAGACCAGTCCAAAGCCTCGCCAGCGCTAATAAATAGTGAGTGTCGACCTTTCATTCTGAATTCAATGTCACTTGCATCGATATCACCCTGAAGGTTTAGCGTATTTAAGCCTCCACCGAATACAACTTCATCATGGCCTTCACCCACATTCATACTAACGGTATCATCGCCATCGCCGGCATTAACGTAATCATTCCCGGCACCGCCATTCAATTCATCATTGCCCTCACCACCATAGAGCCAATCATTACCAGAATTACCAAACAATTGGTCAGCGCCCGAATAACCTAGCAACGAGTCGTCACCTTGCCCACCGCTGAGGTGGTCGTTGCCTTGACCTCCGACAATGCTGTCATTCCCTGCCAAACCATCAATTTCGTCATCAGCATCACCTGCAACAAAATAGTCGTCACCTTCGGTAATAGAATTAATGATCAAAGCATAGATATCTGTTTCAGCCCATTCGGAACCATCAGAAAACTCGAAAGTAGATACTTGGCCGGTACTGGTCGTATCGTCACTAGAGTTTGAAAAGTAACGTGCGACAGTAAGAGTTTCACCTGTAGATTTGACAGTAATAAGCAGGTGGTCACGATAACTATTATGGGTATCCTTAACACGCTCTAACTCGAGATCATTCGCTTGAATTGACTCATCAAACATGACGGTATTACTCCCGACAAGGCTTGAATTACTATCAAAGTCGATAATGTCATGACCGGACCCAATGCCGTATAAATACGTATCATTGCCTAAACCACCTGTTAGGGAATCGTCCCCCGCACCACCATCTAAAGTATCATTGCCGGTACCTCCATTTAAGGTGTCGCGCCCTTCTCCGCCTAAGAGTATGTCATCACCGTCCAAGCCATTTAGATTATCATCTCCCGCCAATCCACTTAGCGTATCAGCGTCAGCTGTCCCCTGAATGGTATCGTTGCCCGCTGTTGCCTCAAATGTTTTAGTTCGAAGCTCAGAATCTGACCATGTTGACGAAGTTGCATCAAATTGAATCGAGAGACTTGTTCTCTGGCTTGGATCCGTATCGAAAAAGCCAAAGACTTCGATTGTTTCTCCGCTGGCAGTCAGGGTTATGATCAAATCATCGTAGCTATTCACCAGGTCTATTTCACTTGGGTCAACCGTCTCGGAAAATATGAGTAGATGAGACGCTTCAGCACCTTCTGCACGAATTTGATCATTCCCATCTCCCAAAGCATAGTGATAGATATTATGGCCCGCACCTCCGTATAAATAGTCATCGCCATTACCGCCAATTAAGGTGTCATCACCATCATTTCCATATAATGTGTCTTGCCCATCCCCCCCATTTAGCTCATCACTCCCTTGGTTTCCAGACAATATGTCATTACCTTCATCACCGAAGAATTGGTCATTCCCCTCTTGACCTGTGATCGTATCATTGCCCGCAAGCCCGCTAATGACCTCACCTTCTGCACTCGCTTGAACGACATCGTCATACGGTGTTGCAGCCTGAATTCGGCTTCGCACTTCATCGCTGTCCCATGAAGTACCGTCGGAAAAGTTAATCGCTGTTAAGGCGTAATTAGGGTCATCTTCTTTAAAGAAGCTTTCAACGACGATGCTGTCATCATTGCCAAGAACAAGCTTTAGATCATCACCACTTCGTGTCACATAGCTGGTCTGGGCAGCAATCGACTCATCGAAAACAAGGACATCTTGTCGACCTTCAGTTTCATCATAGGTCGAGATATAGTCAGCACCATCACCCAGGCTATACAGGTAGGTATCATTTCCTGCTCCGCCAAAAATGACATCGTCTCCTTCTCCTCCTGCAATAACGTCATCACCGACATCACCATACAGATAATCATCCCCACTATTGCCATTGATTGCGTCGTTATCATCACCACCATAGACATAATCCTGGCCGTCTCCGGCATCAATAGTGTCGGCACCACTGAACCCATAATAGTGCTTCGAGCCTACGCCGTCCGAGGTGATATGGTCATCACTATCCGTTCCTAGGTTAGTTCCATTGGACAAGTTGTCGACAATGAGAGATAAACTTGAACCATCAGCAAATCGAGCTTCACGGATGTACGAGAAAGTCGTCTGCGACATAGCGATCACATCACTTTCATTCGAGCCATAATTTATCTTAATAAAACTGTCGCTTGTAGGATCTTGAGAAGAAGGTCTCGCATAGGTATAAATATCGCCAGCATTCAAACCACCCTCAAAAGCTAGGATATTGATGCCTTGGGTATCAGTAATATAGATCGTACCGTCACCGGGCTTCACGATAAAGGTATCATTACCCGCGCCTCCGTCTAAGCGGTCTGTACCCGAGCCTCCAGATAAAACGTCATCACCTTTTCCACCCTGGATCTGGTCATTACCTGCGCCGCCATATAATTGATCATCACCTTCACCGCCGTAAAGCCAGTCATGCTGCTCCCCGCCATTAAGACGGTCATTCCCTTCGTCGCCATAGAGAACATCACTACCTTCATCACCATTAATTGTGTCGGAGCCCGTTCCCCCATAAAGCCAGTCAGTCTCACTCCCACCATGAAGCGTATCATTTCCACCATTGCCGTATATTGTATCGACGCCAGCACCGCCTTTTAGGGTATCGTTACCGCTCCATTCTTCTTGGAATTCGACATAATCATCAGCCGTAATTAAGCGCTCTACACCCTCCTTATTGGTATAAGACAGATACTGACCTTCAGCTGTGAAAAAGCCATTGTCGTTGGATTTATCACCTTCGATGTAGTCATCTCCATCACCACCGTCAATCGTATCATCACCCGCTTCACCCAAGATGATATCGTCCCCCTGACCACCATCAATGGTATCGTTATAGCTCAGGCTTTCATCCAGACGGTCAATATGATCTGTGATGGTAAAGATGCGAATATCACCACCTAAACCAGGCTCAGTATAGCGAACACGGTTACCGGCGGAGTCTCCCATAATAAAATCATTGTCGGCACCACCATCAATAACGTCATTACCTTCGCCACCATATATTTGGTCCTCGCCCGCACCACCCGATAGTATGTCGGTGTACTTGCCTGAAGAGATTCGGTCATTTCCGGCCCCCCCGTCGACGATATCTACATCACCGACATCAGTTCCGGCTTCATTGAGCACTTCGCCCGTTTCAGCATCAATATTTATGTAAGGGCCATTGCCAAAGATGAAGTCGATACCTTCTCCACCCGACAAGGTATCGGACCCACTGCCGCCAACCAAGGTATCATTACCCGTTCCGCCAACAAGGTTATCTTTACCAGCATGACCGAATAGCTCGTCGTTACCTTCGCCACCGAGCAGGTCATCATCACCTAGATTACCTTTCAGTACGTCATCTTCTACACCGCCTTTTAGATAATCATTGCCATGACTGCCCCAGAACTCCCAGTCATTGCCGGCGTATCCATCGTTATATAAGTCAGCATCATATAAGCTGGCATCATAGAAAATATTATCTTCAATAGTAGCCGTTCCACCTCTACTGGGAGCCCAGTTGTTAACACCATCGTAGTTATGGCCTGAACCGACGACGATGTCTCCACCTGCGGGGCTTGGTTCAGGTTCGTTGTTTTCAACATTAATACCGAAGCGGGAAAAGTCTGATTGAGCGATGACGTCGACAATATCCCCATTAGCGCCTACGGCTCTAAAGCCTGACACAGTGAGTTGATAGCGATAGGGATCGTTTTCATCTAATGCGTTTTTATATGAGTCTTCTGTACCAGAAACTTTTTCTAGAGCAGTGATGGTTCGACCACCAATTATGAGGGTGTTTATTCCTTCAGTATCTTCAATCCTGTCGTAGCCGTGACCTTGTGTGAAGTGGTAGGTATCGTTGTCTGCTCCGCCGACTAAGAAATCGTTTCCAGTGCCGCCGTGAAGGTGGTCGTTTCCTTTTCCGCCATCTAGAACATCTTCGCCCTCTCTGCCAAATAAAATGTCATCACCGCCATTTCCATATAGGTGATCATGATACTCTCCGCCCTCTAATCCAGAAGTATCATTGTCTTCTGTCCCGAAAGTATATGTATTTACCTTATCTGCGAAGAGGTAGTTTTTAGCTATATCTCCAGTTTGCAAGTCCTTAAAAAGTGCGTATTCAGTCCCCAAGCCGTCCCCATATGGAAGGTTCTCTCGGTTTTGTGAAAGTGTTAGCTCATAAAAATTAAGCCTATCAACCCAATAGGGTTCGGAATAAGTATCTTTAGCATAGCGATCTGATTCCCTGATTTCCGAAGAAACAGCACTTGCCAGTTCAGGGCCCATTAGGATGAATGGCAGATTATTGATCACACTATATCGGGCTAATCGGGCGTCCAGATCAAAGTAACCGGATTGATTAAGCCAGTGCTCTAATTGCTCTCTATCCACTCCTCTAGCATCAGCAACAGTCGAAAAGTGTATGCCCTGACTCAACAGCGTATGA
>NZ_LWGA01000694.1:0-6951 GCF_001635235.1 Oleiphilus sp. HI0117
TCGTTATCATCTTCGCCGTTCAATGCCATCAAAGCAGAACCTGCGATAATTGGCGTATCATCACCTGGGAACTCATAAGTGTCTAGCAACTCACGAATTTCCATTTCAACCAATTCAAGCATCTCGTTGTATTCTTCTGAACCTGCACCACCACAGTCTTCAGCCAACAAGTCAGCCTTGTTCAAGAATACTACAATGTAAGGTACACCTACCTGACGAGACAAAAGGATGTGCTCACGAGTCTGAGGCATAGGACCATCAGTCGCACCACAAACCAAGATAGCACCATCCATCTGAGCAGCACCTGTGATCATGTTCTTAACATAATCGGCGTGCCCTGGGCAGTCAACGTGAGCGTAGTGACGATCAGTTGAATCATACTCAACGTGAGACGTCGCGATAGTGATACCACGTTCTCTTTCTTCTGGTGCGTTATCGATGTTTGCGAAGTCAACCTTCTCACCACCGAATACTTCTGCACATACACGCGTTAACGCTGCAGTCAAAGTTGTTTTACCGTGATCAACGTGACCAATAGTACCTACGTTGACGTGTGGTTTATTACGTTCAAATTTTTCTTTTGCCATCCGAACATCTCCTCAAAAAATATAGCTCGATTGCGGACACTGCGTCTCGGCCAGCTAGAACCAGCATTGACCACACACAACTTAAATTCAATAAAACCAAGCAATAACACTCATGGAGCTCATAACCGGAATTGAACCGGTGACCTCCACCTTACCAAGGTGGCGCTCTACCGACTGAGCTATATGAGCAACGAATTTATTACTTGGAGCGGGCAGCGGGAATCGAACCCGCATCATCAGCTTGGAAGGCTGAGGTAATAGCCATTATACGATGCCCGCCACATAAAACTGGTGGAGGGGGGTGGATTCGAACCACCGAAGCTTACGCGTCAGATTTACAGTCTGATCCCTTTGGCCACTCGGGAACCCCTCCAGCTAGAATCGTAAAGACTCTAAAGAACTCAAAACAAAATGGAGCTGGTGGACGGAATCGAACCCCCGACCTACGCATTACAAGTGCGTTGCTCTACCGACTGAGCTACACCAGCTGCACACCCTCATTTCGAGAGGCCGCTATACTAAGTGAACTATTTTTCAGATGCAACACTTTTGCAAAAAATTTCTCTCTTCTTTGCACCTGTTGATAACAATGCAGCAATTTCGTCTATTTTCTCTTGGTTTTCAGCAGCATAATCAAGCCCGTACTCCAACCAAAAACTCGTTTCAGACTTCTTTTTCTCGAAAATGCTTGGCGCCATACCACTTTTCTTTACTTTTTTTGCTAACCCGCGCGCCAAATCTATATTTTCAAACACCCCTAAAGAATAAGCCCCACTTAATTCTCCTGAAGAAATCTTATACGTGTCGACCTTAATCTCAAGCAATCTTTGCTCTAGATCTTCAACAACATCTTTCTTCGCGATATACACCCAATAAGAGGGCGCCTTATCAAGAGTTTGACCTACAATCTGAACCTCACCAGTCCCCGGAAGCACTCTCTTTTTTTCCAATTCCAACTCAGCCCTATTATCAAAAGGCCCCAGCAACTCACAACGCCTCGCTATTGCCTGTTTATCGCCACCCGACGATGAAATATCCGACAACAATACTATACGTTTTACTGCCTTATTTTCCTGAAATTCTGGACTCACACCCTGCTCTCGATGCTTCACCCACTGAAAAGCAACCAGACCTACATTCACAACCAATAACGCTATAAACACCCACTTCATTAGTGTAGCTCCCCCTCAAGCCTAGATCCGAACAGCCCAGCCATCCCCTCAAAGACCAATACAGGCCTCAATTCGTAAGCCCCCACGATAAATCCGGCGATATATTTAGCATCACCACCCGTAAGTATTACCTTGTTAATACCATAGCCCTGACACTGTGACTCTAAGTAGCTTATAGTTTGACTCACCATAATATGAACACCATTAACAACACACTGCTCAGTATTCCTGCCTGGAGATAATCCACACTGCACATCATCATCTAATACAATTTTCGATGTCCCCGCCACAAGCGAATCCTGCAACATTTTGCAACCTGGAAAAATATAGCCACCAATATGCCGTCCATCTCCGTCAATCAAGTCGGCCGTCAAGGCACTACCGCTATCGATTACCATACAAGCGCCTTGATACAGATCGCGCACGGCTGATATTACCAGGCAGCGATCAACCCCCAACCTTTTCACCTCATCGTAAGCAAATTGCTGCCCGCTCATATCATCATGAGAAATCGCATAAATCTTAACATCCACCATACGCTGGAGCGCGTCAAGCAGACTATCTAGTACTTCAGACACCCTAACAGATGCTACCAGCACCCTATTAAATGACATGCCACCCAACTCTGCTGCCAGCAAAGCAGGATCAAGCGCCGACAACAACTCCTCTCCCGACCTTATGATTTTATTATTTTCAGCTAAACACCACTTGATCCGTGTGTTGCCGCAATCTAATAGAAGCATCAGCCTAACCTCACCGACACCTCACCTGCGTTAACCGCAGATAGTGCTCCATCAACCTCTAATAAGAGCGCGCCAGATAAGTCAACTCCTCGCGCAATACCAACTATTGCACCACTGTTGATTTCAACCACTTTACCCGCTAAAGCATCAAATTTGTTCCAATCCGACAAAAAATCCTTAAAGCCACCCAACTTAAAACGCTCTAAGTCACAATACAAACCACTCAATAAGTTGCCAGCTAGCTCATTCCGACCAATATCCGATACTTCGGACAAAGCTGACCAAGCCTGCTCAATCACTTCCGCATCCTCAGGCTTCATATCAACATTCAAACCCAGACCAACCACAACCCGCCAACTCGTTGTCGCCTCTCCATGCAACTCAACCAAAATACCTGCTAACTTTCTTCCACTTAACCAAACATCATTCGGCCACTTTAACTCAACGCCACTAACACCAAGTGATGCTAGCGTCTTCACAACAGACAAACCAACCACCAAACTTAGCCCCGATAGAGCTTCTGCCCCACCATCAAGATTAAAAGCAATACTAAGATAAATATTTCTCGCAAAAGGACTAACCCATTTTCGGCCACGACGACCTTTTCCGGCCGTCTGATATTCTGCCAAGCAACTCTCGTATAAATTTCCTTCGAGTTGCTTTTCCAATAAGTGAGTATTTGTTGAATCGGTACTTAAAAGCACCTCAATAGAGATATTTTCGACAGCTTGAGCTGCCATATACGACTGAATAGATTTACCACACAATAGATCAAGCGGTCGCAACAAACGATAGCCGCGCCCTTTTACTGACTCCAAGGGTAAACGCAACTCCTCCAATTGACCTAACGCTTTCCACACTGCAGTTCGGCTTACACCCAAAGTACGACCAAGGTCCGACCCTGAATGGAATTCACCATCCGACAAGAGATTTAAAATAGAACGGAGTTCCATAAGGGAAACCAAAAAGAAATGAAGCCGCGATTATAGCGACTTCGAAAGCATTATCGCAATGCCATCCTTATTAAGGCAAGAAAATGTAAGCGCCAGCTTTAATCTATTGGCGTAGCAGTAATATCAGTTGTGATATTAAAGTTCTGTAGCTTCATTCCGTATAGCAGCGTTGACTCACCACCGACAGAGTGGCTGAGATTAACTCTTTCAAAATCAAGCTCTTTGAACTGCGTATTTGTTCTCATCGCAACACCTACCGGTCTATTTGCAATATCTGCAGCAGTCATATCTGAAGGAGCCTTGTACTCATAGGAGCCATCAGGCAACATAACCTTTTCCCAACCCTCTTCACCGTAGATATTATTACTATCGAAGCCTGTCGACTTCTTAATAACCGGAGCGCGAGCAATATCCATGTTGTATTCTGTCTGAATCCCAAAATCGTCAGACAAATTGTTCCCGTCATTGGTCGTATAATTATCAAATATTAACTTTAGACCCGTTCCCTTATCGGGCGAACCAGTACCCTCGCCATCGCGCCCGACATGCCAAGTTAAGCGATTTCTCTTTCCTTCAGAATCAATCTTCGACTTAAAGTGCCGTTTAGATGTTATTGTTAAGCCCTGGTCCCCACGATTTTCCCAGCGCCCGTTATCAGCAATACAATCACCCTGGCTAGCTCCGACACCACCAATACAAACATCTCCAGCACCACCAGTTGATATCAAGGTCTCAGAACCAGCATGATAACTCTCTACTACAAGCCCGCCAAAGCTAGCGTCAGCAGTGCGTTCACCTATTTTAAAGTCTGTAACATCCAACCGACTCCAACTTTCACCTTCATAAATCTTTAATCCGTCACTTGTGACATCTAACATCATGTCACGCAAGTGCACATCATAATTCAGCCCACTTAACCAGATTCCATTCCCAGTCCCGTCAGCCTCTAAATAGGAACCCATAATGCCATCACTAATTGATATATCGGAATTTACTGTAATTCCTTCGCTGCCTTCTCGCCCACCAGCCCCAAGTGTAATATGGCCATTAAGCGTTCCTTCCAAAGAAGGTGAACCTAACAAACCAGGAAGCCCCTGCACTCCCTGTGCAGACCCAAGCTTCTCATTCTTTAAATCCTCTTTATCCCCGGTACTCTCAGCAACCCGCACTCCCTCAATTTGATAGCCAAAAGCAAGATCTTCAAAACCAAGCCTTAGACCATCAAAAAACACGTCATCATTTGGCAAGTCTGCAGTAATATCGATAGTGATATCTCCATCAACATAAGCAGAAAGAGAACTCAACATCAAAGAATAACCATCATCGGTGTATACAAAGTTAGATTGATTTGTGTCACCAGCGATACTTAATTGAGTATCAAGACGTAAACCTTGATTGCCAGCCTCTGTATTACCGCCAGCTTGAACCAAGATTTTGTTGGTTCGACTAACACCACCCCAAACGGAGTCGGCGTAGGTCAAAGCAATATCGAAAGAACCTAGTGACTTTAATTGAACAGGGTTACCCGCGACATATTGATCAATATTTGTTTTAGTTTCACCCAAAACAAAATCCTGAACATGCAGATCTATCGCTAACTGTTCAAAGGCTAAAGCCAAGCCCACACCATGATAAGCGTCACCTGAATCCTCATCATCCAAAATATCTAGCGTCATGTTGACCAAATCTGTTGACCCGGTAATACCCAAAGCACCTACCCAGTAACCTGTATCTGCCCAGTCAGTATCATCACCCCACGCTACATCCAAGCGATTAAACTGGTTCGATGAATTGATCGTCATTCCTGTAAGACCATCAGCGCCGCCCGCGGCAATTAACAAATCAGAATTAACATCCATATTAATCCACAAGCTACCGTAACTTGCTAAAGGCGCGCCCGACGTAACATCATTAGTTACCCCGTGATTTAACGCGTTATTACTATACCTAATGGCATCTACACTTAGCTCTGCCTTTAGGTTAGGCATTGATAAGTTAAGCTGTCCTGCCTCGGTCACCCCAAACACCGTACCCAAAGATTCGACATCCAAACTTAAACCATCCAAGAAAAACTCATTGCCATTAGTGCGATATCCTAAGCGCCCATTTTCGACGGTAAAATCAATATCATACAACCCACCCAAAACATTGTTAGCACCGTGTCTTGTATTACCTCTGTTGTGCACCAAGATAGAGCCATCAATCTCGTAGTCAATAAAGAAGCCCCCTATACTCGGATCTGTTACAAGTGAAGGCAGGCCCGGCGCATCAACAAAACGAATTTCCTCTATTTCGAACCTTGCGACATTTCCAGAAGAAAAGGCAAACTTTATATCGCCGTTATCAAGAATATCAAACTCTAATCGGTGCTCTGCCAACTGCCCAGGATCTGCAGCAGAGCTCATCTTGACACCCTGCAACGCTATACCCAAACCATCATCAAAATAGGCTATCTCACCCACTGAAAACTTCGATTCTAGGTCAACAGTGATTCCCGACTGCCCACTTACACCCGACAAAAACTCATCACCAAGTGCTTTTAGCTCCGCAGCGCTTATTTGTGGGAGAATAAAAAGCATTAATGTTATTGATAGTCTATTTATCATCCGTAATTCCTAAGGCGTTGGAAAAACCAACAGGTTACCCTGCAAAGTGAGATCACCACTCATCTCGACAGTCATTAAGTCGACCTGCTGATAGTCTGAACTATTACTTGGACGGTCTTGGTTTGCAGTCGCGAGCGTATACTGGAAGTCGTTCATGCGTATACTCTTAGGCAAGCCAATTTCGATCACATCCCGATTAAATAGCAGACCGTCACCACCAAAACCATCTGCAATATCTCTCAGTCTAAACGTAAGACCTTCAAAAGAGACTGAGCCTTGAATATTATCAATCGCAAACCAGCCTCCATCATTCTGAGTCTTAAAAGCTAAGCGCGCCCCACATACTTTTTGACTATTTGAACAATCTCCAAAGTAACCATGGCTGTCAGAGTCATTGAACGCCCCACCCTCTTCGTTGATTGAAACTTCACCTGTTAAATAAACACCACTTTGCCCTGTCACCTCTGATAGATCTGAGTCATCAATACTTGACATCTCTGCATTAGCGAGCCCGGCAGTAAGCATAAAAATTAGTACCCGAAACAACATAAATAAGCCTCTAGTTAGGATCCAAGTCCCGAAATTTAACATCCATATACTGGACCAATATCCCTTCAATTCGCTGCTCGCCTAAACTTGTACCACCAATGTCTAAATCACCGACAATGATATTGCTACGATACTCACCATTCGTATAATAATCGTGAAAAAAGTCATGCGCTGCGACAGCATCCGGGTCAGCTAAATCGTATGAACCATCAACAACATTAATCTTATCCATATATGGATGTGTAATTTTCGCTATTTGAAGAGTAAGCCCACCGCTTGTTGGTAGATTGCTAGATCCATCTACCCCGATGTATAAGGGCTGGAACGTGTGACCTAAAGCC
>NZ_LWGA01000695.1:0-3941 GCF_001635235.1 Oleiphilus sp. HI0117
CATAAAATCTATATACCTTTTGTTTATAGATAGCGCATATAAAAAAACGCGTTTTAATTCTATCGATTAATATTAGCTAACGGACGTCAAATTGCATGCCGGCATTCAGGAAAATAATTCACTATTTCTTTAACCTATTCGCACTAATTAAATAACCCTAGAAACCCAACATTAACGCCATTAAAAGCGTTCGTATTCTTAAAAGCTTTTGAAGGCTTGTGAACATACTTCGACGATAAGAATTAGTGCCTATCACCTGAGTCATTATGATAGACAGACTGCACAGTCCCATTTTCTTGAGACAACCCTATCGAGCCACTTTCGAGAGTGGCCCAAACAGCTTTTTTCTCTTCATTTAAATGCAGACGCTGAATATCAATCTTCTGATCCGATAGACGTCGATGCCAGTCAGTTTTATTCTCATACGGCTTTACTAAGCTAACTTCGCCGTCTGAATCAGATAGCGCTATTACGCTAAAGTCATCGTTATAGGAAGGAAACCCTAGATAAGTTCCGCGATGATGCTTAGTCATCAAATTCCAAGCCTTTCCCTTAACAAAATCCCAAACTGTCACACACGGATTAAGGTACCCATGTCGGCAATGCGTGACATAAAGCAACTTTTCGCCATCAGCACTAAAAGCTCGCGGCATGTGATAACCACCAGTATCGCGCCGCTGTTTAATCAACTCGTTAGTGTCTGTTGATCGAATCTGCAATATGTATTCATCCAGCTCCTCAAATACGAACTTTTTTGTCCCATCTGGAGAAATAAGACCTTCATTCATAGCGTTGCTCCTGTCTTAAATAGGAATTAATACTACCCTTATCACTTCAACTAACTAAGCAAGACCGGGTTAGGTTTAGGAGAAAAATAATGAGGGAAATTGAAAGAAGGTAAAACGTGAAGTTTTTGATTTTTTAACGGTGCAAGCGAATAACACGGCCGAGATATGCACCAAGATCACCACTTTTTTTGATCATAATTTTAATATACGCAGCTCTATTAAAAACCAGAATTAACCGCTATCACTGAACTAGCTCAGATGGCGATCTAAAAATTGTTTGTATAGCACCATCATATAACGACAACCCTGCCATACCATTTTCAAAAGCTGCCCAAACAACTGCGTTTTCTTCGTTTAGGTGCAAAGACTGTAATTTAACTTTATTGGCAAATAAGCTGTTATTCCATACAGTTGCCCTTTCAAAAGGTCTGATAAGACTAATAACACCGTCATAGTCAGCAAGCGTAATCAAACTAAGGTCATCGTTGTAATCTAGTCCTATAATATGAGTTGTTCGACAGTGCTCTGAGAATACATGCCAGGTCCTTTCTTTTGTAAAATCCCAAACGAATACAGAAGGGTTAGTGTACGCATAACGGCAATAATCACGATAAAATAGCTTTTTACTGTCAGCGCTGAAGGCGACTAGTTGAAGGTGATAATCTATGACACGTTTTCGCTTTATCACGGAATTAGTCTCTGTTAATCTAATTTCTAGTTCGCGGTCCTTGAGCACACATTTCTTCGTACCATCTTTTGACACAATTTCTTTTTTCATAAAATTCTCGTTGTAAGGAATATTTGAAGTTACTGAATAAATGGGAAGTTATACAAAGTTGAGACCGAACGGTTCTAAATGGTTATTGCATGACTACTTCAGAAGGTAATAGATATCTCGATTGAATCACTCCATACTGGATCGTTAGAGTCTCGAAACCTTTCTGATGAGACACCCAAACGATACCTTTCTCCTCATCCAGAGAAAGAGATTCTATGTCTGCATCTTCCATAGAAGAGAAAAAGCAAAGAGTGCGATACCAGACTCTTCCTTTGTCATAGGGATAGACCAAGCTGACACCATATTCACCCGACAAGGCCATGAGACTGAAGTCACCGTTACAAGACACTTTGGTGATGTATCTTACACGATGGTCATCTACCGCCCACGATTTGTTCAGCATAGAATCCCAAACCGTTAGCGAGGTACTTACAAATGCCCCACCACGGTGGTAGGAGATATAAAGTACCTTTTCGCCATCATCACTAAACCCCAATGCTCTCGGGTCACCGCGGGTTTCCCTTTTTTCTTTGATTACCTCATTAGTAACTGTTGATACGATTTTTATAATGTCACGACTGACCACAATTTTTTTTGTACCATCGCGAGAGATTAAATCACTGTGTATGTTGTTACTCCCATCCCGATAGACTAATTCTCCACGCATTCTATTGCTCCTACAGTAAGAACTATTGTCGCTACCTGACTCGACATTCTTTCGAAATGCGGCCAAGTTTATTTATGGGAGAAATCGTAGTTGAAAAATTGGATTGGTATTACGTGAAGTTTTCGTGTTTTTAACGTTGAGGATTAGTCATCTTGAAACTAATCTCCGCAGGCATTCGTTTGATAATCTGGACTTTATAATCAAGGTCCAAAACTTAAAAGCAATTACCTGAACATAAGATGGAGTGAAAAAAGAATGAGATTTTTAGTTGGATTCGTTTTGTTCACTATATTTTTGATTAATTCTGAAAAGTCTAGGTCAGCTGAGGTGGTTCATCTTAACAACCAAACTGCTATGGAGGTCTCACCGATGCATACTACAATTATTTATTTGAGATAAAAGATNAGTTTGAAGTTGACCTCTGTGAAATACTGGAAAATTAAACATTGAAATATCGACCGCACCGTCATTATTTAAAGCATAAGTTTCATTGCTGAGTAGCTCTGTAATGAATCTTTTTTGAGAAGTAAACTAATGGACCATAAGCCTTACATTTATCGTTTCGACGAAACATACATGTAAGTGTCTTTTCTCTTAGAATGCTGGCCATAGTTTGCTTCTCAATTCTATATGCGTCAGGCGAAATCATCACGATTTAGCACATGTATCGTTTTCCAGCTTACTATTAGCACTCATTATTGCGATGAACTCTTCTATTTCCATCGACTCTGCCTCGTACAGTTTTTCGCTCAGTGCTTTTAATCGTGCTTTATTTTCCTCTAATAGCTGTCTAACTTCTTGTTCGCTCTGATTCAGCCAAAACTTGATTCTATCGTTACAGCACTTCGCTAATGATGGGTCAGAATTCAGTTGCTCTGGATGCACCTGAAGCGCACCTATTTCTGAATCCAACCCCAGCTGCATGACAGCTTTTCGTGCCAAGTTATTCGCTTTCATTAAGTCGCTTCCAGCGCCATTAGACATTCCGGCTTCACCAAGCATTAACCTTTCAGCCTCTCTGCCTGCTAAGCAAACTGCGATCTGGCGAGAGATGTCTGTGCGAGTCATACCTAATTGCCCCGATGCATTATTTGACTCATCTCTCCATGCAACAAAACCTAAGCTGCCTGTTCTTGGTTGGATTGAAATGTAATCAATTGACACGCCTGGCAGTAAATAATGCATCGCCAGAGCATGCCCTGCCTCATGGCAGGCAGTTGACCATTTTTCTTCTTTGGCTAACGTTAGATCTTCTCGGGGCGTGCCGTAAACACGTTGCTCAAAAGCTTCCAGTATATCCTCTGATGTCGGATCACGATCTTCACCATCGGCTATATACACAGCATGTCGAATAGCGGATTCTATCGATGCTGCAGACTCTCCTTGCGTTCTTAGCACAAGCTTTTCTTCAGCTTCGTCAGGCAAAAAAACTTCCAGTCGCTCAATACCTTTTTGAATGAGTTGCTCACGTGCTTTCCTGTTGGGCAAGTCACAATCAATGGTCTCGTCAAAACGGCCCGGCCTGGTTAAGGCAGAATCTAAACTATTGGGAAAGTTAGTTGCAGCCAACACAAGAACAGGTCGAGAATGGCCACTGAAGCCATCCATTTCTCCCAACAACGTATTAACAATACCGTGGTAATCACCACTTCTTCTTTGCTGTCCAATTGCATCTATCTCATCGATAAATATGATTGAAGGCGCTAAC
>NZ_LWGA01000696.1:0-4087 GCF_001635235.1 Oleiphilus sp. HI0117
TAATAAAATTACGAAAGCTGTATCTGTTTCTTGTGAAGGAGCAAGTGTTGTGGGCTTGGCTATATTGAAGTAATCGGGTTTAAAGCCATTTTTAACCAAGTGTGATTTGGCGTCCTCGCATAATGCAGTGATATCCCGTTCGCCAGCCTGAAGCTGCGCAGCACAATGTTGCAATAGCTGGTAAATCTTAGCGGCAGTTTGCTTTTCTTGCTGGCTAAGGTAACCATTGCGAGAGCTGCGGGCTAGACCTGACTCTTCCCGAGATGTTGGGACGCCAATGATAGAAACAGGCATACAAAGGTCGGAAACCATCTTGCGAATAATCGCTAATTGTTGGAAGTCTTTTTCACCAAATACTGCAATATCTGGTTGCACCATATTAAATAGCTTGGTGACGACGGTGGCGACACCAATGAAGTGACCGGAACGACTGGCGCCGCAGTGATAATCTCCGAGAGCAGGCACATCCACTCTGGTTTCTTCAGCTAAGCCGTTTGGATAGATCTCGCTAACAGGTGGTGCGAACAAGACATCACAATATCTACTACGTAAGTGCTTACTATCATCTTCAAGTGTTCTAGGGTAGGCATCAAGATCCTCGTTCTCACCAAACTGCATAGGATTTACAAAGATACTGCTGACAACTAAGTCTGCTTCTTGGCGGGCACGATCGATAAGACTGAGATGGCCTTCATGAAGATTGCCCATAGTGGGTACAAAGCCGATTACTTTACCGGCTTGTCTAGCTTCTTTGATAACTTTTCGTAGTGCAATAATACTGTTAACGGTGATCATGCTTGAGTCTCGTTTAGCCTGCAAAACTATAATCGGCAGAAGGGAATTCGCCGGACTTAACCGCTTGGTCGTAGTGCTCGAAGGCCTGTTGCACTGAACCGGCGCCTTGCATGAAGTTTTTTACGAACTTAGGCTTATGTCCGGAAGTAATTCCAAGGAGATCATGCATCACCAAGACCTGACCATCGGTAACATTCCCCGCACCAATTCCGATGACAGGGACACTAACTTTCTTGGTAATGAGCTCAGCGAGTGAGGTGGGTACGCACTCAAGTAAGATCATATCGGCACCGGCCTCTTCAAGGGCGCGCGCAGTATTAATCATGGCGTTAGCTTTTTCAGCTTCCTTGCCTTGAACGCGATAGCCGCCTAACTTATTGACAGACTGAGGCGTTAAACCCAAATGTGCACAAACAGGAATGCCTCGATCACTTAAGGCTTCAATATACTCTGCAAGCCACTCGCCGCCTTCTAGCTTGATAATATGGGCACCTGCTTGCATCAACTGTCCACCATAGTTCAAGGTATCGTGAGGGCTATTCAGGGTATTAAAAGGCATATCGGCCATAATTAAGGGAGACTGAGCGCCTCTGCTAACACATTGAGTGTGATAGACCATGTCATCAATACTAACAGGCAATGTCGAGTCCTGACCTTGTAACACCATGCCTAGAGAGTCGCCGACTAATAAAACGTCGATACCAGCATCCGACGCTAACTTAGCAAAGGTTGCGTCATAGGCTGTGACACAGGAGAATTTTCCATTGGACTCTTTTAGTTTACGAAGGCTCAGGGTTGTCGTTTTCATCATATAATCCTTAGTTTTCACAGTAGTATAAAACCGACTACTGATAATCTATGACAGAGCTTAGCTTGTGCGTAGATTAGCTACTTGTTTCGCGAGACTCAAGTCGGAGTGCCATCTAAACGAAGTAAATTATGCTCGCTGCACGAAGAAAGATGTTGTTCTAGGGTCGATGTATCGGGAAGCGTCCAAGCAGGCGCAATTTCGATTGCTGGTACCAGCACAAAGTCTCGTTCCAGCGCATAAGGGTGAGGAATGCGTAAGTCAGGGTCGTCGCTTGATAGCGTTTCATCGTTATAGAATAGAATATCCAGGTCGATGATTCGCTCCCCCCAATGCCGAGTCTTTATACGCCCGAATTCGGCTTCAAGTGTTTGAGTACACTTTAACAAAGCGAGTGGTTCCAGAGCGGTTTCAAGCCAGATGACTGCATTGACGAAGTCATCTTGATCCTGAGGCCCTTGAGGGCAGCTACTGTATAGTGATGATGATGACATTAGCTTTAGTTCAGGATGCCGGGATAGGGCTTCTATCGCCTTTATTACTTGAAGACGAGGACTTTCCAGGTTGCTACCAATACCGATGAGTACTTGATTTAGTTTCATGACTAGCTTTTTCTTCTCGCCGAACAGTTCCTGCTGACTTATACCTGCAGCATTATGATCGCTTTGGACGTCGTGATTGTCGGGTCTTTCGGCGGTCAGCACCAGGTGTCTCACGCTTTTTTCGATGATTAGCTTTGTTATAAACAGCAGAAGGGTGCTTGATTTGGAATTCAGTCCACCACTTAGCGAGTTCGCCGACAGGTTCACCAGCTTGCTCCCGTAACAACAAAAAGTCATAGGCAGCCCTGAATCGTTGCTGTTCAGCGAGGTGGAAAGGCCGCTTGCCGTGAGTCTTAGTGAGTCTGATTTGGTATTCCCATATTTCCTTCATCATTAAGGTGAAGCGCTTGGGTATAGATATATGAGGTAGTTGGCTTTGAAGTGTAAGTTGCCCTGCTTGTTGTAATGCAGGAAATTCGGGAACGCCTTCTTCAATAAGTTGTGACCACAGTCTATCGACTTCAGGCCATAGAAGAGTTGCATACAGAAATGCTGGTGTGACGGGTTTTTCTTGATGAATTCGTTGATCAGTATTTGTTAAGCCTGCCTCGAGCATTTTCTTATAGATAGCACTCTTATCACTGTTTTCCAAGGTATGAGCAATAGCTGGGAACAAGGGCTTAAATAGCCCATAGTCGACTAAGAGGTGAAAAATTTTCAATCCATAGCCAGAGAGAAACAGTTTTAGAATCTCATCGAACAAACGTGCTGCTGCAACGTTGGACAATAGCTGACCGTGCTCTCGTATGGCACCGCTGGTCTCTTCTTCGATATCAAAGTCTAGTTTAGCCGCGAAACGCAAAGCTCTGATCATCCGAACCGGATCTTCCCTATAGCGTGTTTCCGGGTCGCCAATAATGTTGATCAGACCCTGCTTAATATCGTCCAGGCTATCGACATAGTCGTAAATACAAAAGTCTTTAGGGCTGTAATAGAGAGCGTTTATCGTAAAGTCTCTTCGCACAGCATCTTCATCGATACTGCCATATTCATTGTCTCTAAGCAGCATGCCATGCTCTGATTGTTTTTCGTCCTGTTGGTTTACGCTTCCACGGAAGGTAGCAACCTCGATAATCTCGCGGCCAAACAGGATATGGACGAGCTTAAAGCGACGACCAATTAAACGTGAATTCTTAAAAAGAGCATGTACCTCCTCAGGGTGTGCATTGGTCGCAATATCAAAATCTTTAGGATTTTGGCCGAGCAAAATATCCCTGACACCACCACCAACCAGATACGCCTCATAGCCGCTATTATGTAAGCGATGCATAACCTTTAACGCCGATGGGCTAATTTGGCTACGAGAAACGGGATGTTGGTCGCGAGGTATAATGGAAGGAGACAGTCTGGACATGTTTAAACAATCATTGTTGTGGGTTACGAAGTACTAAGACCTTGAGGGGCTCTATCAGCCTTACGTTTTATGAAGCCATACTTTACCATAGACCAAGGCCAAGAGTTTATCTAAAGAGAAAACTGTACCAGAAAAAGTAGCAACACAAGTAATAATAAGAAAAGAGAGGGGGAATGACTTTGCATGAAAAGATCAAACGCTCTCCGTGATTGACCTTTTCATGCTTAAAAGAGCAGACTCTAAATTTTTTGTTGTTGTGAATCCATGTCTGTGCTTTAGGGCAAAAGCTCACACCTTTGCATGTAAACAGAGCAATTTGAATACTCAGAGCGGTAGCTAAAATAAAGTTATCCGGTTTAGGACTAGTGCCACTTTATGTGTTCTTATTAGTCAGAAACAATAACTCAATTCATTTTTTCGGCCGCTAAAAAGCTAGGCATTCAAAATATTCAGTTTACCCCGCATTTATTATTTTTATCGCTGCGGTTTCTACAATAGAAGCTAACTACTATTTTTATTTTTATTTGT
>NZ_LWGA01000697.1:0-4225 GCF_001635235.1 Oleiphilus sp. HI0117
TGGTTTTATCTTTCATGATGGTGAAAAATGTTGGCAATCTACGCTAGAGTTATCATCCGGACTGAAACTCACCACATCTAAAGACATCCTTGAAGCCATTGCACAGGGAACCGGGCCACAAACCTATCTGGTTGCCCTTGGCTATGCTGGTTGGGGAGAGGGGCAGTTAGAAGGTGAGCTCACAGAAAACACTTGGTTAACTTGCCCCGGGTCTCAGGACATATTGTTTGCTGACGACGATAGCAAAAAACTGACAATGGCGATGGATATTCTCGGTATTAAGGCAGACCAGCTCAGTGGCCAGATAGGTCACGCTTAATGACCAATGAAGCCTTGACCTACTTATGTTTTGACTTTGGTGTAAAGCGCTTCGGTGTTGCCTGTGGGAATAGCCTACTTAAAACCGCATCAGAGCTTGCTCCCATTAAAGCCAGAGAGGGGATTCCTGACTGGGAAGTAATTGAACAATTGGTAGAAGAATGGAAACCGACAGGCTTTGTCGTTGGTTTACCTTTGAATATGGATGGCTCTGAAAGCGATATGTCATTGCGAGCGAAGAAGTTCGGTAAGCGCTTAAAAGGCCGTTTTAATAAACCGGTCGATATGATGGATGAGCGGCTCTCAAGCTTCGAAGCTAAGCAGGCGGTGAAAGCTAGAACGGGTCGGTACGTAGATTTTGGGGATCACTCGGTTGACGGTGCCGCAGCATGTTTAATACTAGAAAGCTGGTTTGCAGCAATGAGTGACAATAAAGGAACTGACAATGCATGATGAACAAGCTGTAGAAGCCTTATTGGGTGCGATGTCACAGCAACTAAGCCATTATTTGGCAGAAAAGAATATCACTGACTATGAGTTTGTCGGGATTCGCACCGGCGGTGTTTGGGTCGCTAAGGCTATTCAAAAAAGTTTGGCGAATGAAAAACTGATTGGTGAGCTTGATATATCTTTCTATCGCGACGACTTTACTCAAATTGGTTTGAATCCAAAAGTTGAGCCATCTAGCTTGCCCTTCGAAACAAAAGATAAGCATATCGTTTTATTCGATGATGTCTTAATGTCTGGCCGTACTGTGCGTGCAGCGATGAACGAACTATTTGATTACGGCAGACCAGCAAGTATTACACTGGCCGTACTGGTAGATGTAGGGCGTCCGGAGCTTCCAATCGCACCTCATGTGGTTGGGGCGAAATTATCTTTAGCCGAGGGGCAGCGTATAAAGCTTATCGGTCCAGAGAATCTACACCTAAAAATACAGTAACTACATTTCAACGACGACGGTTTTTAACAGGAAATTTTCATGCAGGCGCCTATTCAACTAACTAAGTCAGGAAGACTCAAGCACTTCTTGACGGTATCTGGGCTCAGTAAAGAGCTCCTGACAGAAATTTTGGATACCGCAGACTCATTGATCGAAGTTGGCGAAAGGAACATCAAAAAAGTTCCCCTTTTGCGTGGCAAAACTGTCGTGAATCTTTTCTTTGAAGCCAGTACACGGACTCGAAGCACCTTTGAATTGGCTGCCAAGCGTTTATCCGCCGATGTACTTAATCTGGATATTAATACCTCTGCTACCTCAAAAGGCGAATCGCTTTCGGATATGCTGCGTAATCTCGAAGCGATGGCCAGTGATATGTTTGTTGTTCGACATGCCTCGAGTGGTGCCGCGCATTTTATCGCAGAGTCTGTCACACCTGGTGTGGCTATTGTGAATGCAGGAGATGGTTGGCACGCCCACCCGACACAAGCAATGCTGGATATGCTGACTATTCGTCAGAATAAGGGGCAATTCGAGGGCCTGAAAGTCGCAATTGTGGGTGATATTTTGCATTCAAGAGTTGCACGATCCCAGATTAGAGCGCTGAATACACTCGGTGTTGATGAGGTAAGAGTGATAGCTCCTAATACCTTGCTGCCGAAAAGTGTCGAGTCATTGGATGTTAATGTCTATAACAATATGGATGAAGGCCTAAAAGACCTTGATGTGATTATTATGCTTCGATTGCAGCGTGAACGAATGCAAGGAGCTTTGCTACCGAGTGAGCAGGAATACTTTCAGCTTTATGGCTTGACTCGTGAGCGCTTGGCACTAGCCAAACCTGATGCAATTGTAATGCACCCGGGGCCGATTAACCGCGGCGTTGAGATCGAGTCGGAAGTTGCAGATGGCGAGCAGTCAGTGATCCTGGATCAGGTCACTAATGGTATTGCTGTAAGAATGGCGGTTATGTCGATGGCAATGAGTGGTCAAACGGAAGAGAAAAACAGTGAGGAGTCAAAATGAGCATGCTTCTTAAAAATGGTCAGCGTCTAGTTTTCTCTGACTCCGGCGCGTCCTGGGCTCCTTTTGAAACCTTGCTGATTAAAGATGGTCTGATCGAGGCAATCGATGTTGCCGAGATAAGTGGCACTCCTACAAAAGAATTGAATGGAGCCTATGTATTACCAGGCTTGATTGATCTTTCTGTCGCTTTGCCAGAGCCAGGAAACTCCATAAAAGGCAGTATCGCAAGTGAAACCAAAGCCGCCGCCGCGGGTGGCGTGACGACCTTATGCTGTACTCCAGAAACCCGGCCGGTCAATGACTCTCAAGCTGTGTCAAAGTTGATTAGAGAGCTAAGCGCACAGACGGACTATTGCAGAGTTTTACCAATTGGTGCGTTGACGCAGGGACTAAAAGGAGAGCAGTTAGCTACCTATTCATCCCTGAAGAAAGCGCAATGTGTGGCTTTGAGTAACGCTTACAACCCGCTTAAAAATTTAGCCGTGACCAAGCGCTGTTTTGAATATGCAAAAACGCATGAGATGAGCGTTTTTGTGAACCCTGTAGAGCCCTCATTACAACAAGGGGTCATGCATGAAGGTGAAGTAAGTACCACCGTTGGCCTGCAAGGCATTACTTCTTTGGCTGAAACCATCGCCGTTGCGCAATTGATTCAGTTAGCTAAAGCAACGGGAGTGCATCTCCACCTTTCTCAATTGTCGGCGGCTGAATCTGTTTCTCAGCTTGAGCAAGCAAAAGCTGCAGGTGTAAATATTACGGCAGATGTTGCGATTCAGAATCTACTCTACACCGATGAGTGTATTGAGGATTTTAATAGTGTTTATTATTGCTTACCGCCGTTAAGAGAAGAGCGGGATCGTTTAGCACTTGTTGATGGTGTAAACCGTGGTGTGATTGATGCGATCACCAGCGCTCATCGTCCACATGAGGCTGCAGCGAAACAAGCGCCTTTTGCTGAAACTGAAGCGGGAATGAGTAATATAGAATTTCTTTTGCCCTTTGCCATGCGTTTAGAGGACAGCGGAGAAATAAGTCTGCCCAGATTTATTGAAGCGATGACTCGAGGGTCTAGCAAGGTTTTACGCAGGAACTGTCCGAAAATAGAAGTAGGAGCCGTGGCTGACTTATGTGTTTTTTCTCCTGAAGGTGAACGTCAGTTGAGTGCTGACAAAATCATTTCTCATGGAAAAAACACACCTTTAATAGGAAAAAGTTTGAAGGGGCAAGTACTCACAACTATTCTAGATGGTAGGATTTCTTTCGAGTTAGATTGATTGCACCTTACACATAGGATTGGAGAATAAGGTATGGGTATTATCGGATTCCTTGGCTTTGTTTGTGTTTTATGGGGGCTTTACGTATTAGCAAAAAATACTAATGAAAGCCTTGAACAGCAGAAACAAATGCTGATAGAGCTGAAGCAACTAAAGCTATTAGCTGAGCGCGTGAGTGAGAGAGAGCCTAGTCCGCCGAAAATATACCAGGTAGAAGATACGCGTCAGCCTAAAGATAATGGTGAGGATAAAGCAGAAACGGAATGTGAAGTTAGCCTTAGTAAGCAGCTGATTGATATTAATCAGGATGACATTGTCGTTTTGCAAACATTACCGGGTGTGGGTAAGGTTCTGGCGCAAAAGATTATTGATGGCCGGCCCTATGAATCTATGGATGCTTTATTGAAGGTACAGGGGATTAGTCAGGATTTATTAGCGAAGCTACAGGTTTCGATAAAACTTTAGTAGAAATAAAAAAGAGGCCTTGAAAGCCTCTTTTTTGAATTTGGCTCAGGCCAGCTAGCCGTTCACTGCATCTTTCAGTGACTTGCCAGGCTTGAAGCCAACAGACTTGCTTGCAGCAATCTGGATTGTTGCACCAGTTTGAGGGTTTTTACCAGTACGAGCACTTCGCTCTCTGACTGAAAATGTGCCGAAACCGATCAGG